>CAZXCT010000007.1:0-25919 GCA_964639395.1 uncultured Bifidobacterium sp. | reverse complement strand
GGTGGGACTGATCCAAGTAGAGGTTTGGATTGCTCTGGATTTGTTTTAAATGCGATGAGTACGGTTGATATTAAATTTGGAAGAACTTCTCGAGATATGCGGTCTGAAACTAAAAAAATAAGCAAAGAAGAGTTAATGGTAGGTGATTTAGTTTTCTACCATAATCGCAAAGGCGTCGTTTACCATGTTGGGATCTATGCAGGTAATAATAAAATTTGGCATGCCCGTCAACCTGGGCTAAGAGCCGCTAAAACAAAAATCTATGCAAGAAACGTTTCTTACGGCAGAGTAAATTACTAATCTATATATTCGTCTTTATCAGCAGAATATAAAGCTTTATCAATCATGTGAGTTGAACGCAGAATAATTATTACAATCAGAGTTAATCCACCTGCAACTAATTGAAAGCCGAGGCCGGTGGCAACACCCATTGCAGCAGTTGTGAAGACGGTTGCTGCCGTAGTGATTCCTTTTACCCCACCACGCTTTGAACTAAAAATTAAACCGGCACCTAAAAATCCAATCCCAGTCATAATCGCATGTAAGGCGCGAGTTGGGTCACCGAAATCTGCACCAATATTTAAAACCGCACCAATATCTACAATCACCGCAGCGGCAGCAGCAACTAGCGCCATTGTTCTGGGGCCGGCGGATTTACCAGCGCGATCTCTTTCATAACCAATCGCTGAACCTAAGAGTGCAGCTAATGAAACATTAAGAATTATTCCAAGCTGGATCCATGGATCAAAAAACGGAATTTGCAACATAAGTTCAAAGTTTATAGCAGATCATTGGTAAATGTGGTGATGAGACGATAAGTATATTCTGTGCCCTCGAAGGGAATTGAACCCCCAACCGTTTGCTTAGGACGCAACTGCTCTATCCGTTGAGCTACGAGGGCCATTCTTTACTGATTGCGAATGACTAAAGACAATTTTAGGTTGCCACTGCCGGCAAGGTTTATTGCCTCTTGAGAATTGGCAGCCACTAGCACCAACAAGCCTTGCGAATTAGTAAATGATTGAGTTTCAGGAAACAAGGCCACAATTACTACTTGACTTGCCACAACGGTAGCTACGGAATTTGAATCACTGCTCGATATCACATCGACGACTTGCCCGGGTTGAATTACTTTTTCAACTTGCGAATCTGCTAATCGAATAGGCACTAAATCTTGTTCGCTGGTACTCGGTGAAATAATTCTAGAGTAAGTTAGCTGCTCGCCTTTAATTAAATTAGAAATTAGTATAAATCCATTTACTTCAGAAGCTGAGAGGGCGTTATCTGCTTTAAATTTTTTTGGTATATCAATTTGGGTAAAGTCGTCTGAATTAATTTGAGATCCGGCGGTTAAATCACTTTTTGCCACCAAAACCGTTTCAGTATTTATTCTAGAAAATAATGGATTCACTGAAATCAGCACCGCACTTACCAGAAAAGCCCAGGCTAATTCTTTACGCCAGTTGATAATTTGATTAGTTAGATCAGACAGCAATAACGAAAAATTAAATTTCATTATTGAAAGATACGAAAAAAATTAGCTAACTGAAATATTTATCCACAGTTAGGGGTTTGGGGTCACAGCAGGTTTGGCGGGCTCGGGCTTAGGTTCATTCTTTTTTCGTGAATCCGTGCGGTAAAAACCATCCCCTTTGAAAACAACGCCAACGCTTGAAAATTGCTTTCTTACCACCCCGTCGCACTTAGGGCACTGCGTAATCGGGTCGTCAGAAAATGATTGAACTACTTCAAATTCATTTTCACACTTAATGCAGAGATATTGATAGGTCGGCATAAGTAATATTTTGCCCAATAGGCTCGACCTGATCAACTTCAGGCTTAATCTAGTGCTGATGAAATTACCTATTTGGCTGTTAGTAGCGGTGGGCGGCGCCATCGGTAGTGTTTTGCGCTGGTTGACAGAAACTTTTTTAAACCAAGTCACCTTTAACTGGATTTTTGCTGAGTTTGGATTTGCTTATTCGATATTACTAATAAATATTTTAGGTAGCTTTGCTATTGGTTTAATTGCAGGGATGCATCAACATCAAGTTAGAGTGTGGAGTTTTTGGGCAACTGGAGTACTTGGTGGTTTTACAACGTTTTCAATGATCATGCTGAATTCTTATTGGCATATCTTAGATAGATATTGGGGATTGTTTGCTTTAAATATTTTTGGAACTTTTATTGGTTCATTTATCGCAGTCACGCTAGGAATGAAAATTGCACAAAGGCGTGGGGCATGATTACTACTCTTTTGATGATTGCCCTGGGCGGAGCACTTGGTGCGCTTGTCCGTTGGAAGTTGGCTCATTTTACAAATTATGAACATATGCCAATCGGCACTTTGCTAGCAAATGTTTTAGGAAGTTTTTTAGTTGGATTTTCTACTGCGCTATATGCAGACGCATTTTTCAATAACACGGGCTTAATAGCATTTTTGTACCCATTAATAGCCATTGGCTTTGCTAGCTCAATCTCAACGATGAGCGCTGTTGCCTTAGAAATGAGAAATATTTCGCGCTTGAAGAATAAATATACGACTTTGGGTTATTTGATGGTGAGCGTAGGACTTGCGATTTTGGCACTTGCCTTAGGGATAGTTTTAGGAACGAGTAATCCGCTCTAGTTAATTTTGATTATTCGTTTTTCAGTAACTAAATAATCTACTTTTTGATCATGCGCTTCATGTGGTACTTCGCTCACGACTTCATTATCAAATAATAAAGCTATCTTTAACACGTCAGAATCAATTGCTGTTAGCAGCCGGTCGTAATATCCACCCCCCTTTCCTAATCTAAATCCAGATTTGTCAGCGGCTAGCGCAGGAATTACCAGCACTTTAATATTCGGATAATCAGAAAATGGCTTTTCTTCACCTAGCGGCTCAGAAATATTAAATGCACCTTTTGTAAAACCACTTGGATTTTTAACCCAGACTAAATCTTGTGAAATTACTTTTGGTAAGTAAACATTTTTATTCTTTTGTAGCATTGAGATTAATAAATCGGTAGGGGGTTCGATCTTTGTGGCATGGTAGATAGCAATATCAGAATGCTCCGGCGCGATTAGTGAAAGAGTCAATTCAGCGAATTTTTGCGATTCTTCAAGGCTGGTAGTTCGGGTTTTTCTTAGTGCGGTTAAGTCAGATCTCAGATTGGCTTTGCTCTGCATGCGTAAAGTATGGTCGAGTATCTGAGGATTACCAAATAGCGTGGGATAAAAGATAGGCTTTAGCCATGACATCACCAGTTATAAAAGCGGTTATTCCGGTCGCCGGCTATGGAACTAGATTTCTGCCCGCCACCAAAGCAACACCGAAAGAAATGTTGCCAGTAGTTGATAAGCCGGCAATTCAATATGTTGTTGAAGAAGCGGTTGCCGCGGGATTATTAGATTTATTATTTGTAACCGGTAGAACTAAGCGAGCACTAGAAGATCATTTTGATGACAATCCTGAATTAGAAGCCGCTTTAGATGGTAAAGACAAAACTCAATTACTTGAAGCAGTTAGACATCCAGCTGGATTAGCTACCGTTCATTATGTTCGCCAAGGCACACCTAAAGGCTTAGGCGATGCAGTGCTACGTGGTAAAGAACATGTTGGTGAAAAGCCTTTTGCAGTATTACTAGGTGACGATTTAATTGACGATCGTGATTATGTGCTACCGCGAATGATTGAAGTACAACAAAAATATGGCGGCTCTGTTGTTTTACTGATGGAAGTACCTGAAAATGAGATTTCACTTTACGGCTGCGCAAAAGTTGAAGTTACAAATGAAGCGGATGTAGTAAAAATTATTGACTTAGTTGAAAAACCAGCAGTACAAAGTGCACCAAGTAGATTTGCCGTAATCGGTAGATATGTTTTTTCACCAAAAGTTTTTGATGTTTTAGAAAATACCAAACCCGGCAAGGGTGGTGAAGTGCAATTAACTGATGCGATGACAACCTTGGCGAAGCAGACACCTGCCGCAGCTGGTGGTGGAATGCACGGGGTAATTTTTAAAGGAAGACGATATGACACTGGAGATAAATTGTCTTACTTACAAGCGGTGGTGCAATTAGCGGTAGAAAGAAATGATCTAGGCCCAGAGTTTAAAAAGTGGCTTAAAAACTTTTCATCAAATCTAGATTGATTAAATAACAAGTGCGTACCAATCCGCCCACATTGGTTTATCAGCAAATTAAACTTCGCCCCTTGCGATATCGCGATGCATCAAGTTACCGCCGGATCAAACAAAATAATAAAGCTTGGCTTAAAGAATGGGATGCAACGCTGCCTCCGGTTGAAGATAATTACCAAGCATCATTTTTTCAAATGGTTCGTCAATCGAAAATAGACGCAAGAAAAAAAACTAACTTGAGTTGGGCTATCGAAGTTAATAAAAAATTTGTGGGTTTAGTTACTGCCGGCAACATCACATTAGGTTCAAGTAGAAATTGTTATATTGGATATTGGATTAGTAAAGATTATGCGGGTCAAGGGATAGTTCCAAAAGCAGTAGCTTTGGTTTTAGATTTTGCATTTGAACAATTGCGGCTACACCGGGTAGAAATTGCTATTCGCCCTGAAAACTCCGCGAGTTTGCGTGTAGTTGAAAAACTAAATATGCAATATGAGGGATTGCGAAGAAGCTATATACATATCAACGGTGCTTGGCGGGATCATCATGTTTTTGTAGTTACTGAGGACGAAGTCTCTGAAAGTTTTTTAGAAAGACTCTAGAACCACCTACTAGCACGGACACGCCGGCTAGATTGAGAAATGCTTCACAAATTCAATATACCCTTTACCGCATGGGGTCTTCTGTAATTCTGATAGCGATGATTGCGCTATGGGCAGTGGTGTTACTTCCATTAATGTTTAAAAAAAACTCACAACAATTTGAAAGCAAATCTGTCGACCGATTTAAAGAGGCAATGAGTTTAATAAGTAGAACTTCGCCAACAACTTCACAAGGCAAAGTTAGTTTGCAAGTGCAGGCTGCGAGAGAGCGGCGCAGACGAGTCACTTTGGGTCTAACTTTTTTGAATGTTACTTTTGCATTATTAGTTGGATTGACAAGTTTAAATTTCTGGTTTTTTGTATCAACATTTTCATTGCTATTAATTTGGGTAGCTTTAGCATTTAATGCGGCTCAGAACATTAAAACTTCTGCCAAAGTAATTAAAACTATTGCAGAACCACCACGAAATTTTAAAGTGTTACCAAATAATTTACAGATGAATTATCAATTTGAAACAGATCCGCGGCGAGAAATAATTATGGATGAGCGCCCTAGACCAAACCTTGTAAAACCTGCAGAGGCAGAGCCCACAGAACACCGACGCGCACAAGGCGCCTAAGTTTGCGTTAATCTAAAAATAAATGGGGCTATAGCGCAGCCCGGTAGCGCACCTCGTTCGCATCGAGGGGGTCAGGGGTTCAAATCCCCTTAGCTCCACAGCTTAAATCCAAATGTCAAACCACATGCGCCACAACCATTCATTTTTTGGAATAGAAATAGCAGTCCAAACCGGAAGAAAGAAAATAGTTAATCCAACAACAATAAAAAGGTAAATTGCCGTAAATGAAAGGCTTGTCCAATTAGACAATCCATTACTTTTAAAAATCCAAGCGAGTTGTCTAAAGAGCAAAGCAATGGCAATTGCGATAAAAGGCATCATGACAATTGCATAAAAATAAAATGTTGGACGTTGAGGGTAAGCAAACCAAGGTAGCCAGCCTGTTAAGAAAAGAACTAAAACTAAACCAATTTCAAATTTAGGCTCACGTATAAACCAGATAAATAAAGCAATAAGGGCAATGACCCCAATCCACCAAATTGCTGGGTTACCAATAGCTAGAATTTCACTAGCACATAATTCACTTGCACAATTTAAATTTGTTTCTTGGTAATAAAAAGCAGTAGGTCGAAAAAGTATTGGCCAACCTGCGGCATATGCCTGATAGTTGTGGTCTTGAGATAATTGGGTATGAAAATTAAAAATTTCTTTATGGTACTCAAATAAGCTTAAAAAAGCATTTTGTGAGATGTTTCGTCCCCAGCCGATATTAGATATAAACCAGCCACTCCAACTAAGTAAGTAGACACCAAAAGCAGTAAGCGGAATTTGAAAAAATATTAGCCACCAATCCTTTAATACATGCCCTATAAAAAGATTTTTAGGTTGATATTGCGAGCGAAAGAAAATATCGACCAATACGAGTAACAAAATGAATACAGCAAGAAACCAAACACCCGACCATTTGGTGCTAATAGCAATCCCAATAGTAATGCCAGAAAGCCAGCGATAGGAATGCCAACTGAACCGTGGGCCAAATTTAGAATTAGTGACCGCTTGATTATCAACCTTCAATTTAGTTTTATCGATATCAATCAAGATAAAGAGTAAAGAAAGTAATATAAAAAAAATCAAAAATCCATCAAGTAAAGCTATTCGGCTCATCACAATTGCTAAGCCATCAAGTGCAACTAATAAAGCTGCAAGTAGTGCAAATAAATTTGATTTAAGAAGTCGGCGCGCAACAAAAAAAGTTAGCACAATCAGCATGGTGCCAAACACTGCAGCGCTGAATCTCCAACCAAATGGAGTTAGCCCAAAGAGATATTCACCAATAGCAATTAACCATTTACCGGTAGGTGGATGGGCGACGAAAGCACCTTGATCTAAAAATAAATTTGTATTTGAGTTGAGTAATGCTGTTTCAACATTTTCTATTGAAGATTTCTCTACACCCGATTGAAGTAAACTTTGCGCATCAACCGCGTAGTAGATTTCATCAAAAACTACCGCTTTCGGTTCGCCCAAGCGCACCCAGCGAAGTAAGCCACCAAAAATAGTTACAAATAAAAGCCCCATAAGAATTTTCACTGAATATTTAGGATTTTGCATCTGCCAAGCAGTGGGTAGATTTACTGTCTCTCTAGCGTGACTCATACCTAATAGGGTAATCCAAGATCACAGAAATGAGTCACGGTGTCAGCGGTAGGTAAGCTAATTTTGGCTGGTGTACCTATTGGCAATTTTCGAGATGCATCTTTACGCTTGATTTCGGCATTAACTGACTGCGATGTGATCGCTGCAGAAGATACGCGAAAAATAAAAAGACTTATGAAGGACTTAGAAATAAAATCTAGCGCAAAAGTTATTTCTTACTTTCAAGAAAATGAAGTACAAAAAATTGAATTACTGCTGAACGAGATTGAGCAAGGTTCAACGGTACTCGTTGTGAGTGATGCCGGTATGCCAACAATTAGTGACCCAGGATTTAAGTTGGTGCAAGCGGCAGTAGCCGCAAAAGTTAAGGTAGAAGTTTTACCAGGCCCATCAGCAACTGTCACCGCCTTAGCTTTAGCTGGATTTGCAACTGATGAATTTACTTTCATAGGGTTTTTGCCCCGAAAGAAATCAGCACGAGAAGTAAAATATTTAGAAATAAAAAAATCAAGTAGAACATTTATCTTTTTTGAGTCACCTAGAAGATTATTAGAAAGTTTAGAAGAATTGAGTAAAATAGTAACTGATGATAGACAAATTGTAATTGCACGTGAATTAACAAAAACCTATGAAGAAATTGTCAGAGGCAATCTTGCTGAGATTATCCAATGGGCTAAAAAAGATGTGCTTGGTGAAATAACAGTTGTAGTAGATCGCGCACCAGTCGTTGTCAACTTTGATCTGACTGAGGCGACAAAGGCAGTATTTCAATTAATTGACCAGGGTTTGAGTCATAAGGATGCGGTAAGTCAAGTAGCCAATGAAGCGGGATTGGCTAAGCGAGCCCTTTATGAAGCAACTCTAGAATTGATGCATGAGCGTGAGTAAAGATACTTTTTTTCTATCGACACCTATTTATTATGTAAATGATGCTCCGCATATTGGCCATGCTTACACCACAGTTGCGGGGGATGTCTTAACGCGTTGGCGAAGACAACGTGGCGAGAAAGTTTGGTTTTTAACTGGTACAGATGAACATGGAACAAAAGTTCAAAGAGCGGCTGAAGCAAATCAAGTTACTCCTAAAGACTGGGTTGACAAATTAGTTACTGAAGCTTGGCAGCCAGTTTTAAAAACTATTGATGTGGCAAATGATGATTTTATACGTACAACTGAAGAAAGACATATTAAAGGTGTTCAAAAATTTTGGGAATTAGTAAAGTCTCGGGGTCATATCTATCAAGCAGAGTATAAAGGCCCTTATTGCGTTGGTTGCGAAGAATTTAAATTACCAGGTGATTTAAATGAAAGTGAAGGTAAGCAGATTTGCCCAGTGCACGGAAAACCTGTTGAAATTTTGTCTGAAAATAATTGGTTTTTTAAGCTTAGTGAGTTCGGCCCTCAATTATTAGAACACTATAAAAATAATCCGTCTGCGATACAACCAGAAAGTGCCTATAACGAAGTTGTGTCATTTTTAAAACAAGGTTTAGTGGATATTTCAATGTCTCGCTCGGCGGTTAATTGGGGGATTAAATTGCCATGGGAGCAAAGTCAAGTAGTTTATGTTTGGTTTGATGCTTTACTTAATTATGCAACGGCAATTGGATTTGAATCTGATAAAGATTCATTTGAAAAAATATGGCCAGCTGACGTTCACCTAGTTGGCAAAGACATTTTACGTTTTCACGCGGTTTATTGGCCAGCTATGTTGCTAGCGGCTGGCTTACCCTTACCGAAATGTGTATTTGCTCATGGCTGGCTGTTAGTCGGTGGCGAAAAGATGAGCAAAACTAAATTAACCGGCATTGCCCCGAGTCAAATTGTTGATCATGTGGGCTCAGATGCTTTTAGATATTACTTTTTATCAGCAATAAAATTTGGACAAGATGGCTCGTTTTCTTGGGAAGATCTAACTGCACGCTACAAAGCCGAATTGGCTAATGGGTTAGGAAACCTCGCTTCACGGCTAACTGCGATGGTTGAAAAGTATTTTGACGCTGCAATCCCTGAACCGGCAACTTACTTACCCGAAGACAAAAAAGTAATTGAGTTTGCAATCGCACAAGCTGCGGCGGCAGATCAGGCGATGATCAAATTAGATTTTTCTACTGGCATAACTCATATAAGAAACATTGTTGATGCAACAAATCTTTATATAACTGAGCAAGCCCCTTGGAAGGTAGCTAAGGATTCTGAGCAAAAGGCGCGCTTAGCCACAATTTTGTATTTAGTAGCAGAACTTCTGAGAATTATCTCGGTTTTGTATTACCCAGTAATGCCAAAAGCCTCAAAAAATTTATGGATAGCGCTGGGTGCTACTGAGAAACTTGGCGAGATCTCTCAACAACTAATCTCTACTACTTTCGAATTTGGTTTGTTAAGTGCAAATTCAAAAACACATAAAGGTGAGGCGCTGTTTCCGCAGTTAGCAGAAGATGAGTGATTCAGTAAATCAGTTACCTGAAATGCCTCAAGCACTCGAAGTTGAGGTGATGGATTCGCATTGCCATCTTGATATTGATAATTCGTTGAGTGTGATGCAATCTTTAGCAAAAGCAAAAAGTGTCGGAGTATGCGGAATCATGCAAGTGGGATGTGATGTGGCAAGTTCGCAGTGGGCAGTAAATACTGCGCAAGCACACCAGCAAGTTTTGGCAAGTGTCGCAATTCACCCGAACGAAGCCCCTGAAATTGAAATGAAATTAGGCAGAAGCGCACTGATAGCAGCAATTGATGAAATTGGACAATTGGCAACTGCTAGCAGAGTAAGAGCGATAGGTGAAACAGGTTTAGATTTTTATAGAACTGACGAAGCAGGCTTGGCAGCTCAAGAATTTAGTTTTCGAGAGCATATTCGTATCGCAAATAAATTAAACAAACCAGTGATGGTGCACGATCGCGATGCGCACGATGCAGTATTGAAAGTTTTAATTGAAGAAGAAGCAAAAGCGGTAGTTTTTCATTGTTATTCCGCTGATGCTGCGTTTGCAAAAAAAATTGTGCCATTTGGCTGGTATTTATCGTTTGCAGGAACCGTGACTTTTAAAAATGCACCGAATTTAAGAGAAGCGCTAAAGGTAACTCCGCAGGATCAAATTTTGGTTGAAACAGACGCACCATTTTTGACGCCCGCACCATATCGCGGTAAGCCCAATGCTTCGTATTTAATTCCGATTACGTTGAGATTTATGGCAAATGAATTAGGTAAAGAAGTAAATGAATTAGCACTAGCTATCAATAAAAACTTCACGAGAGTCTTTGGAAGCTTTGAATAAATTTATTTCAGCCAGTGAAGTTAGAGATTTAGCTAAAGAGTTAAATCTAAAACCAAGTAAAAAAATGGGTCAAAATTTTGTGATTGATCCAAACTCTATAGAAAAGATAATTAGGCATTCTCAAATTGACTCTAATGACGTGGTGTTAGAAGTGGGCCCCGGCCTTGGCTCGCTAACTATTGGGCTACTAGCAGCGTCACGTCAGGTAATTGCGGTAGAGCTCGATTCTAGATTAGCTAATAAATTGACTTCAACACTACAAAGTAAAGTATTGATAGAAGATTTAGAAGTTATAAACAAAGATTTTTTAGATTTAAAGCAATCAGATATTGCTAGTAAGCCAACTGCGTTGGTTGCTAATTTGCCTTACAATTTGGCGGTACCAATATTAATTCACGCATTACTTGAGTTTGAAAGCATAGATAAGTACTTAATAATGGTGCAGGCTGAAGTTGCCATGAGAATTTGTGCAGCAGCCAACTCTCGAGTGTACGGAATTCCTTCTGTGAAGATTCAATACTTAACACAAGCCAAATATGTCGCAGAAATATCAAGAAAAGTTTTTTGGCCAGAGCCAAATGTCGATTCCGCGCTGGTGAGATTAGAGCGAAGGCAAAATCTTGATCGTGAATTACAACCTTTGGTGTTTCAACTAGTCGAGGCGGCATTTAGCCAAAGACGAAAAATGCTGCGCTCTACCCTTAAACAATTGGGGTTAAGCAGTGCCGATTTAGCCAGATTATTTGAACTATCAAAAATTAACCCCCAGTATCGTGCCGAACAGTTGTCAGTCGCCGACTACGAAAATTTGGCTCGGTGTCTTCTAGTAATTTTGAAGCACTGATTATGGACTCATTAACTCAAATTCAATCGCCGCATCTGACAGTTAGGGTGCCAGCAAAAATAAATTTACAACTTTCAGTTGGCCCGGCCGCTGCTAACGGGTATCACGAATTAGCCACAATTTTTCAAGCAATTAGTTTGTACGATGAAATAACTGTTTCAAAAGTAAAAGCTGGCGGTGAATCGTTAAGTATTAGCGGTGAGAATTTTAAATCGATACCAACTAACCATGAGAACTTAGCAAATAAAGCGGTGAGAGAAATTGCCAAATATGTTGAGCAACCAATCAGCGCAAGAATTCATATTGCTAAATCAATCCCAGTAGCAGGGGGCATGGCAGGAGGTAGTGCGGATGCCGCCGCTGTCTTGGTCGCGATTAATCAACTATGGGAATTGAATTTGGACGTAGCGCAACTGACTAATTTGGCCAGTAACATCGGATCTGACGTGGCATTTTTGCTGCACGGCACTACGCAATTGGGGCTTGGTAGAGGTGAGCAACTAACGCCAGTACTTACCAGAGACAACTTAAATTGGGTAGTTGCTACAAATAAATACGGATTATCAACCGCTGATGTTTATAAAACCTTTGACGAAATGCATACTGAACCACAAACTCCCACCCCGACTGCCAGTAAAGATTTGATGCAAGCTTTGGCGGCAGGTGATTTAAATAAAGTCGCAGCGAATTTATCTAACGACCTACAGCCAGCAGCATTAAAGTTAAAGCCTGAATTAAAACAATTATTAAATGCCGGTGAAGAATTGGGTGCCATTGCCGCGATGGTTTCTGGCTCAGGGCCTACCTGCATTTTTCTAACTACAAATGAAAATAGTGCGCAAAATTTAGCAGTAGATTTGTCAGGTAGTGGCTTGTGCAAAAATGTTTTTGTAACACACGGACCCGTTGCCGGGGCTAAAGTAATAAGTAATTAATTCAGGTACTGCAGTGATGGATTCTTTTTTAATCCACTTAGTCCAAACCAAACTTTATTAACTGCAAAAGCAACAATTTCTTCTTTATCCATTGATCTTTCTTCTTCCCACCACTGACCAACTAGTGCGACTGAACCCACCAGCATGCGCGCATAAACTGCTGCACTTTTTTTAGGTAAGCCAAAGCGAGCGAAAGCATGATTCAATACTTCTTCACAACGATCGACAATGTCGTTAACTAATCCAGAATAAGCACTTGGGCCTTGAAAGGCTGGGGCATCTCTAAGTAATACGCGGTAACCGTCTGGATGTTCTTCAATGTAAGTAAAAAATGCCATCACTGCTTGTTCTAACATGTGTCGGGGTCTACCAGAAGTTAAACCAGAACTAACTGTGTCTAATAGTGCTCGAGTTTCTCTATCTAATACAACTGCGTACAAACCTTCTTTGCTAGCAAAGTGTTCATAGATTACTGGTTTTGAAACGGCAGCAAGTTGAGCAATTTCTTCGATACTTACTGCTTCATAGCCCTTTTCTGCAAATAGATGTCGAGCCATATGAATTAATTGTTCGCGACGATCATGGCCGCTCATTCTTACTTTGTTAGCAACGCGATCGGCTTCAATTTCAGCTTTACTTACACGTGCGCGAGCGCGTGCAGTTTCAACACGAGCTTTGGCTTGTGCTTTCAATAGTCGTTTGGCAGCCTTTAACTCTTCACGCGTCGGCTGCTCTGGCAAATCCACCGGCATGGTGCAAACGCTACAACCGCTCTCGCTTAGGCTATTCGGGCACGACTAAATGTCTTCCGGGATCGTCCAATTGGCAGGACACCGGCCTTTGGAGCCGAGAATCGGGGTTCGAGTCCCTGTCCCGGAGCGTGAAAGAAAATCGGCGCTCTCACCGTTAGCATGTCGTTGTGAGCGAAATAAACTGCGCGATAGTGCTGGCCGCTGGCGAAGGCAAGCGGATGAGATCTGAGCGAGCCAAAGTTCTGCATCAGATTTGCGGGGCGCCCTTGATTGCCCATGTTATTGATGCAGTTTCGGCGCTTGATCCAAAAAGAATTGTTACCGTGTTAGGTCATCAGCGTGAGCAAGTTAGCCAATGGCTTTCGACAAATTATCCAGAGACTGAAACCGTTATTCAGGCAGAACAATTAGGTACCGCTCACGCTGTAAAAACTGCCTTAGCTGAAATTGGATTAAAAACTGGCAAAGTCTTAATCACTCCAGCTGATATGCCACTAATTACCTCAGAAGATTTAGCTGCCTTAATCAGAGCAGCAAATACTCACCAAGGTGCGGTCTTAACTGCGAAAGTCAAAGACCCAACTGGTTACGGAAGAATTATTTCAGATTCAAATTTTGTGCTTGAAATTGTAGAAGAAAAAGATGCAACAGACGAAGTAAGAAAAATATCTGAAATTAACACCGGAATTTACCTCTTTGATGTTGAAGTGCTGAGTAAAGCTTTAGCGAGTATTAAACAGAATAACTCTCAAAAAGAATTCTATTTAACAGATGCAATCGCCTTGATAAATTCTGAAAAGGGGCAAGTTGCAAAAGTTATATGTGCGAGTGCTGAAAATGCCTTAGGGGTTAATGATCGAATTCAACTTGCTGAGGCAGAGGTTGTGATGCAACGGCGAATAAACGAATTTTGGCTTAGCTCGGGTGTTTCAATGCGTAATCCCGCAACTGTATTTATAGATAAAACCGCCGACCTAAGTACAGATTGCTATTTGGACAACAATACTTATATTTTAGGTAATTCAAAAATTGGATCAGGCGCACAAATTGGCCCCGATACTACGATTATAAATTCCTCAATAGAAAAGAACGCCACAGTTTTGAAGTCACACCTAGTTGAGTGCGAGGTGGGCGAAAGTTGCGCAGTGGGTCCATTTACTTATTTAAGACCTGGCGCGAAGCTAGCTAAAAATTCTAAAGTAGGTGCTTATGTTGAAGTCAAAAACAGCGAGATTGGCGAAGGGTCAAAAGTTCCACACCTTTCTTACATCGGTGACGGAAAGATCGGCCGTGAGAGCAATATCGGCGCTGGCACCATCTTTGCGAATTATGACGGTGAAAATAAGCACGTAACAATTGTTGGGGACTTTGTAAAAATAGGTAGTGACAATGTGTTAGTCGCTCCAGTGGTAATTGGCGATGGTGCCTACACCGCTGCCGGAAGCGTGATTGTTGAAAATGTTGAGCCAGGCGCGATGGGCGTTGCTCGCGGAAATCAAAAAAACATTTTGGGTTGGGTTAAGCGAAAAAGACCTAATAGCAAAGCGGCACAAGCCGCTGAGCGCGCCCAAAATCCAGATTCAAGTAGCTAGCCGACAGAATATGCTCACGAGTTACGAAAGGATGAAAATCTTTTGGCAGATATCGAAACCGTAACCAGTAAGCGATTACTTTTAGTCGCGGGGCGCTCTCACCCACAACTAGCCGAAGCGGTAAGCCGTGAGCTTGGCGTTGCAATCGCAAAATTATCTGCTTATGATTTTGCTAACGGTGAAATTTTTGTTCGGTTTGAAGAATCTGTTAGAGGTGCCGATGCCTTCGTATTGCAATCTCATACTGCTCCAATTAACAAATGGATTATGGAGCAATTGTTAATTGTTGATGCCTTAAGACGTGCTTCTGCTCGCAGAATAACTGTGATAATGCCCTATTACGGTTACGCCAGACAAGATAAAAAGCATCGCGGAAGAGAGCCAATTTCTGCTCGTTTAATGGCAGATTTACTAAAAACTGCTGGCGCTGATCGAATTATGACAATCGATTTACACACTGCACAAATTCAAGGTTTCTTTGATGGTCCAGTTGATCACTTAGTAGCAATTAAAACTTTAGCGGAATATATAAATTCAAAAACTGAACGAAGTAACATTACAGTTGTTTCACCCGACTCTGGTCGAGTGAGAGTTGCTGAAAAATGGACAGACATTTTAGGAAGCCCATTGGCAATTATTCACAAGCGACGTGATCCTGATGTGCCAAACGAAGTGAAGATGTTTGAAGTAGTTGGTGAAGTGCAAGGTAGAACTTGCGTGCTAGTTGATGACATGATCGATACCGGCGGGACAATCGTAAAAGCAGCTGAAACACTTTTTGATAACGGTGCAAAAGAAGTAATCGTGACCGCTACTCACGGAATCCTCTCACCAGGCGCGGCACAACGGCTGCAGAATTCGAGAATTACTGAAGTAGTCGTGACAGACACCCTGCCGATTGTGGAAGAGTCCAGATTTGAAAAACTAACCATTTTGTCGATAGCACCGCTATTGGCCACAGCAGTGCGAGAAGTGTTTAGGGAAGGCTCGGTAACAAGTTTGTTCGATGAGCGACAAACCTCACTGTTTTAATACCCCTTGGCACAAGCCTGATTTGGCGATTGGCTAATCTTTGAAGGTAATTCGGCGAGGGCAGCCACCCCGGTTGTCGTGATCGACGAGGAGTCGAAAATGAGTTCAAAAAAAGAAACGTTAGTAAAAGTCTCTGCTAGTAAGCGAGATGAATTCGGTAAGGGTGCTTCACGTAGAGCCCGCCGTGACGGAAAAATCCCCGCAGTGATTTATGGAAAAGATCAAACTCCATTACATATAAATTTGGAAGATCATGAGACTACTTTGGCTTTGCGTATCCCAATGGTTACCTTAGAAGTAAGTATTGATGGTAAAACTCTTACTACCGCTCCACGCGAAGTGCAACGCGATCCAATCAAGCGATCAATAAAACATGTTGACTTAGTTGTGTTAAATGCTGAGCAAGTTAAAGCAAGAATGGAAGAAGCGTCTCACGCAGAAGAACGCGCTGCTGAAGCCGCCGCCGCTCGCTTAGCCTCAGCTGCTGCCAGCGTTATGGACCTTGGTGAAATCGCAGCACCAGCAGGTGAAGAAGCTGCAGCCGATGCCGCAACTGCAGAATCTGCACCAGCTAGCGAATAAATTTCAGTGACAGGCTCAACTTGGCTAGTAGTTGGTCTGGGAAACGCAGCAGAGCAGTACCAAAAAACTCGACATAACATCGGAGTGATGGCTGTCGATAAATTGGCACAAGAGCTAAACCTTGGGTTTTCTAGACATAAAAAAACAAATTCGTTTATTGCTGAAGTTAAAAAATCTGAAAACAAAATTGTTATGGCATACCTTGACTGTTATATGAATGAAAGTGGAGGCCCAACAAAGTCACTGCTCAATTTTTTTGATATACAAACAGAGAATCTGATTGTGCTTCATGATGAGTTAGACCTAGATTTTGGTGATTTAAGAATCAAATTTTCAGGTGGGGATAATGGTCATAATGGCTTAAAGTCAATTAGAAGTGCAATCAACAGCGGGGATTTTTACCGAGTGCGCCTCGGTATTGGTCGGCCGATTACCCAGCAAGACCCAGCATCTTATGTCCTGGAGAAGTTCTCAAAAACTGAAATACCGCTCTTACCGCAATATCTAGCTGCGGCTTCTGCGGCAACACAGATTTTGATTGAGAAAGACTTAACAAGTGCCCAAAATCTTTTTAATAAAAAAGCAGGTCAAAATGAATGACCTAGAAATAGCTATGAGTGTTGCAAAATCAGCGGGTGAGCTTTTAATCAAAATACGAAATGAAAATCAAGAAATAATGAACACCAGAGAGTTAGGTGATTTAGCAGATCAATCTGCTGAAAAACTAATCGCCGCTCAACTCAAAGAATTTAGACCACAAGATGCGATTTTGAGCGAAGAAGCGCTTGATGATTTAAATCGTTTAAAGGCAGAGCGAGTGTGGATTGTCGATCCACTCGACGGAACAAAAGAATACTCAACTAATCGTGAAGATTTTGCAGTACACATTGCACTGTGGGAGCGTTCCGCTGACAAAAACCTATCTAACATCTCAACAGCAGTAGTAGCACTACCGGCAACTGGACAAATATTTAATTCAGAAACCAAACCTGCTTTAGCGAGTCTTAGCGGTACTCCACGTGTAGTAATTTCAAGAACGAGACCACCAGAAACGATGAGCCATGTACTAGATGCTTTAAAGAATAAATTTGGTGGTGTAGAAACAATTCCGCTGGGATCCGTTGGCGCAAAAGTAGCTCAACTAATTATGGGCAAAGCAGATGCTTATATTCACACGACTGGTTTTTATGAATGGGATGTTGCGGCACCGCTAGGGGTTGCGCTAGCAAGCGGGTTTCATGTTTCAGATACTTCAAATCACTCAATTATCCTGAACAAAGAAAACACAAAAGTTGAAAATTTATTAATTTGTCACCCACATTTGACTGAGACATTATTAGCAGCTTTGAAATGAGCTTGTCTGGATTAAATAAGTTACTATCAAATTCAATTACTTGGACAAAAAATCGCACTGAGATATTGCAGGCAAGAGAAATATACGTTAACTCAATAGAGGGCTTTAATGGATTTTTAATTGCAGATGCGGTCGCTAACTCTCAGACTACTCAAGTATTTCTTGCTGTATCGGCAACTGATCGAATTTCAGAGTCTTTGACTAATGAAATAAAATCTTGGGATCCAGCATTGAAAGTGCTCAACTACCCAGCACTAGAAACGCTTCCACATGAATCCCTAAAACCCAGTAGTGAAGCAGTAGGAAGACGAAATCATGTACTACAAAAGCTAGTAGCAGATTCGCAAACACAACTAATTATTACAACTTCTATCGCTGCCTTAATGCAACCGATTGCATCGGTAGTCAAAAGCACTCCACTAATTCAACTCAAAGCTGGGCAGAGTTTCGAATTTTCTGACTTAATCGGCCAACTAGTTGCCGCTGGATACAAAAGAGTTGAGTTGGTGCAATCGCGGGGGGAGTTTGCGGTACGTGGGGGCATTATTGATATTTACCTGCCACAACTTTTGCACCCAGTGAGAATTGAATTTTTTACGGATGAGATTGAAGAGATAAGAAGTTTTTCAATTGCGGATCAACAGACTATTGATTTAGTAAAAACAGCGATTGAGATTCCTACTTTGCAAGACCTATCAGAATTAGAAGTAGCGATGACTAGCTTTGATGACTTCATGCCGAGTGGTAGCAATGTACTACTTATAGATCCAGAGCGACTAGCAAGAAGAGCTGAGGACATAGTAAAAACAGATCAAGAATTTATAGAAGTTTATTGGCAGACGAACGCAGAGGCTGGTAGCAAGCCGAAGAATATTGTGGATATAAAACTAATTGAGTATCCTGAACTTTTAGAGAAATTTCGTGATAAAAATTTTAGATTAGTCTATTCATCAAGACTTATTATAATTGATGAAAATAGTAGTGATACCACCCTTGAGATTGGGGTAAAGCTACAAGATCGCTCTTCAGAAAATATTGTGGCAAATTTTGAAAATCTAAAAAACTTACTTTCTCAAAAATTCAAGATAGCAGTTGTAGTTACAGGACAAGGTTTAGCTAATCGTTTAATAGAGCAAGCAGCAGAGCACGATATTGCCGCAAAAATTCAAGAAACAGATAATTTTGATCCGAATATTTTGAATATATTTCAAGGGGATCTGCCTAGTGGTTTTGAGTATTCACCTGAGAAATTATTGGTTTATAGCCAAGAAGAAATATTTGGAAACCGGGTCAGTCAAAAAAATTCTGTAAAGTTACCAAGCAAAAGACGAAAACAGCTTGACTTAATTTCACTAAAGACGGGTGATTTTTTAGTTCATGAACAGCACGGAATCGGAAGATACCTAGAACTTGCACACCGACAAGTGGCTAACACGCAGCGAGAATATGTAGTCATTGAATTTGCCCCAACAAAAAGAGGCCAACCAGGTGACAAGCTTTATTTACCTACTGACCAACTTGATCAAATTACTAAGTATGTTGGCGGTGAATCGCCAGCTTTAAGTCGTTTAGGCGGTGCCGATTGGGAAAAAACTAAGGGAAGAGCACGCAAAGCGGTTAAGCAAATTGCCGCAGAGTTAATTCGGCTTTACTCAATTAGACAAAGTTCGGCTGGCTTTGCTTTCTCGCAAGATACTCCGTGGCAAAAAGAACTTGAAGATGCATTCGCTTATGTAGAAACTCCAGATCAACTCTCGTCAATTGAAGATGTGAAGAAAGATATGGAAAAGCCTTTACCAATGGATCGCGTTATTGCGGGCGATGTGGGCTATGGAAAAACAGAAATAGCAATTAGGGCGGCATTCAAAGCAACACAAGATGGTAAACAAATAGCAGTTTTGGTACCGACAACATTATTAGCGCAGCAACATTTCACAACGTTTGGCGATCGCTTTGCACCGTTTCCAATAAAAATAGCAGTGCTAAGTAGATTTCAGTCTGCTAAAGAGATTAAAGAAACGCTTGCCGCGATAAGTGATGGCACGGTTGATGTAGTAATCGGCACTCATCGACTACTTACCCATGATGTGAAATTTAAAGATTTAGGCTTGGTGATTGTTGATGAAGAGCAAAGATTCGGCGTCGAACACAAAGAACATTTAAAGGCACTTCGCACCAACGTAGACGTGCTGTCGATGAGCGCAACTCCAATCCCACGTACTTTAGAGATGGCAATTACTGGCATAAGAGAAATGTCAATAATTCAAACGCCGCCCGAAGAGCGTTTACCAATTCTCACTGCAGTCGGACCATATAACGATCATCAAGTCGCGGCAGCAATTAGACGCGAGTTAATACGCGATGGTCAAGTTTTTTATGTTCATAATCGTGTTGAGTCAATAGACAGAATTGCGAACAGGTTGAGCGAATTAGTGCCCGAGGCAAGGATTGCGATTGCTCACGGAAAAATGAATGAGAGTCATTTAGAACAAGTCATTTTAGATTTTTGGCAAAAGAAATTTGATGTTTTGGTTTCAACCACAATTGTTGAGTCGGGTTTAGATATTCCAAATGCTAATACCCTTATTGTCGATCGGGCAGATACTTTTGGACTGTCTCAACTACACCAGATAAGAGGAAGAGTCGGTAGGGGTCGCGAACGCGCCTACGCCTATTTTTTATTTGATCCTAAAAAAACTATTACTGAGACGGCCCATGAACGACTTAAGACCATTGCGCAACATACAGATTTAGGGTCAGGCATGGCGGTTGCGCTAAAAGATTTAGAAATTAGAGGCGCCGGAAACATTTTGGGCCAGCAACAGTCGGGACATATTGCCGAAGTTGGCTTTGATTTATATGTGAGATTAATTTCTGAAGCAATTTCAAAAGTCAAAGGCGAAAAGTCGGTCAGTCATGAAGAATTAAGAATTGAATTGGGCGTTGCAGCTTATATCCCTGACACATATATAAATCATGAGAGACTAAGACTTGAAGCGTATAAATCAATTTCTGAAATTCAAAATGAAAACGAATTATTTGATTTTTCTAAGCAACTTATTGATCGCTACGGTAACTTTCCAGAAGAAGTGGCAACCTTGCTTGAGATTGCAAAATTAAGAATTCTGGCGCGAGTGGCTAATCTTACAGAAGTAATTCTTAGCGCCAATAAAGTAAAGTTAGCGCCAGTTTTGCTTCCAGAATCAAGTTCGGTGCGGCTAACTCGGCTTTATGCGGGCTCAACCATCAGGCCAACGGTACGAGCAGTAGTAGTACCTGCCCCATCAAGCACCGCAATAATCCCGTGGGTAGTTGAACTTATTCGTTCAGTTATATTAGGTGAAGAATTTGAAAAGGATAAAAGTGAAAATCTCAATTCTTAAGTTGGTCGCTTTGCTTTTGGCCGGTTTTTTATTGGTTGGCTGCAGCAGTCAAAATCCGGGTACCGCTGCCTATGTGGGTGAGCGAAGAATTACTGTTGCTGAGCTAGATCAGTACTTAGCAGAGTTGAGAGAAATTTTGCCAATTGAGACTAATGACCGTGGTAGTACTCAAATTAGAACTGTTCTGGCTTTAATAATTATTGGAGAAATTATTGAAACGGCACAACGTGAAGCCAACGCACAAGTAGACCAAACTTTAGTATCAAGTGATTATCAGGCATTAGAACAAGATGTGGGCGGTAAAGAAGCACTTGATTTATTTGCGGCAAATAGAGATGTACCGCCATCATTAATTTATAAAGTGCTAGAGCAAAATCGAGCAATAGAAGCCGTTGGTAAAGCTTTGTCGCCAAACGACACTCCTAACGATCAATCAGACGAGGCAAGTGCATACATTTTGGAGTTAGCAGAAAAAATACAAATTACAGTTAATCCGCGCTACGGATCGTGGAATGCACAAGATGGTTCAATTTCACCACCAGCAAATGTATTAAGTGAACCAGCGTACGCAACTGAATTAACACTTACGCCTTAAGTAATGAAAGATGCAGCAGATTATTTAGATAAGGGCTTGGTTGGTTTAGTCGCTTTGATGGATGCGCTGCGCGGTGCCGGGGGTTGCCCATGGGATGCAGAACAGACGCATGAGTCTTTAGCAGAATTTTTAATTGAAGAATCTTACGAGTTACTTGATGCAATAAGTAGCAATAATTACCAGAATCTAAAAGAAGAATTAGGTGATTTATTACTTCAAATAATCTTTCATGCACGAATCGCAGAAGAGAATCCAAAAATAGGTTTTAATATAGAGCAGGTCGCTAACCAGTTAATTACAAAATTAGTGTCAAGGCATCCTCATGTTTTTGAACAAGAAGATAACCTAGCGCCAGCTAGAGTTAAAGAAAACTGGGAAGAAATAAAAGCTAAAGAAAAAAATAGAACAAGTGCTTTTGAAGGTGTGCCGCTACAGCTACCGTCGCTACTGCTAGCGAGCAAAATCCTTTCTCGAATTGAAAAGTACCAACCTGATTTTCAACTTGATGTCTCAGCTGCAGTGGAGGGCCTAATCAGTAAAGAGACCTCAAATGAAATGCTGGGAAGCTTGCTTTTGCAACTAGTAAAAAGAAGTAAAGAGTTTCACCTAGAGCCCGAAATTGCTTTGAGAGAAGAGGTTTTGAAACTAGATTTGCGGAGGTAGGTCAGAAATGATTCTTCGCTAAGATACAGGTGCAAGCAAATCACTAGGAGCTTTGTGGCCGAGATTGAGGCAGTAGTTGCAAGAGAAATTTTAGATTCACGCGGAAACCCCACTGTTGAGGTTGAAATCGGTTTGGCAGATGGAACAGTTGCCCGCGCCGCGGTGCCATCAGGTGCTTCCACTGGTGCTTTTGAAGCACACGAATTGCGCGATGGCGGTACTCGTTACGGCGGTAAAGGTGTGCTGGACGCAGTTGATCGCATTGAGCTAGAGATTGCTCCTGAAATTTTAGATTTAGATGCTTCGGAACAACGATTGATCGATTCAATCATGATTGATTTAGATGGCACTCCCACAAAGAGTCGACTTGGGGCGAACGCGATTTTAGGAGTTTCTTTAGCGGTTGCTAAAGCTGCTGCTGACAGTGCTGATCTTTCTTTATACAAATATTTAGGTGGACCGAACGCACACCTACTGCCGGTACCTATGATGAATATTCTCAATGGCGGTGCGCACGCAGATACTGGCGTAGATATTCAAGAATTCATGATTGCTCCGATAGGTGCAAATACTTTTAAAGAGGCCTTGCGCCAAGGTACTGAGGTTTATCACGCGCTTAAATCAGTCCTTAAAGCAAAGTCGTTAGCAACTGGACTGGGCGATGAAGGTGGATTTGCACCGGAATTAAAAAATAATCGCTCAGCACTTGATTTAATCTTGCAAGCAATCGAAAAAACTGGCCTGATACCGGGTAAAGATATTGCATTAGCGCTGGATGTTGCGGCAACTGAATTTTACGAATCAGGTGCTTATAACTTTGAAGGTAGCGCACGAGATGCGGCTTGGATGGCAAATTATTACGGCGAGCTAGTAAAGGACTACCCATTAGTTTCAATTGAGGATCCCATGAATGAAGAAGATTGGGCGGGATGGAATTTACTGACGCAGCAAATTGGATCGAAGGTGCAGTTAGTTGGTGATGACTTATTTGTCACTAATCCAACTCGCTTGGCGCGCGGTATTCAAGAAAAATCTGCAAACGCTTTATTAGTTAAAGTGAACCAAATAGGGTCATTAACCGAAACGCTTGATGCGGTTAGTTTGGCGCAACAAAACCAATTTGCCACCATGATGAGCCATAGATCTGGCGAGACTGAAGACACAACAATCGCCGACCTTGCGGTAGCAACCAACTGTGGGCAAATAAAAACAGGTGCGCCAGCTAGAGGCGAGCGAGTCGCTAAGTACAACCAACTGCTTCGAATAGAAGAAGAGCTAGGTGAAGCAGCGCGTTATGCAGCGGCGACTGCGTTTCCTAGGTTTAATCAGAGTAAATAATCTTGGCTGCTAGCGGACCTTCACTAAATCCCCGAGCACTTGTTTTTGTAATTTCAATAGTTCTAATGGTCTTGATGCTAGCGGGGCCATTTCGCAATTTGATTGCCCAGCGACAAGAGATCAATCAATTGCAAGCTCAATTAGAAATGGCAAATGAGCAAGTAGTAGTGCTGGAGGTTGCTAAAACAAAATGGAATGATCCGCAATTTGTGGCAGCACAAGCGCGGGCTCGATTACATTATGTGCTTCCGGGTGAAATTGCCTTCACGGTGATTGGTCTAGATGGCGAGCCAGCAGAAATTGAAAATCAGCAGAGCCCAACCGCTTGGTTAGCACGGGCGCCTGAGGCAAACACTTGGTATAAAAAGTTATATGTGTCATGGCAGGCAGCAGATAAAGGAATCGAAGATATTTCTGGATTGATCGAGCCGATCAGGGCTAATGCACCAAGGTGAGTATTTCAGAGCAAGATCAAAAAATTATTTATTTACAATTGGGACGGCCCCCACGAGATTGCTTGGCAGTTGCCTATCGTGGAGAGTGTAAAAATCCTGCTGTAGTTAAGACTAAACCTCGCTTAGCAGATGAGACTCCGTTTCCAACGCTTTACTATTTAACCTGCCCAACTTTAAATGCAGAAATAGGAACACTTGAGTCAGTTGGCTATATGAAAGAACTAGAAAACTTACTAACTAATGACAAAAACCTTAAAGAGAATTACTATCGAGCACATTTAAGTTATTTAGCCGAGCGAGATGAAATTGAAGCAGTACCCGAAATAAAATCAATTAGCGCTGGGGGTATGCCCGAGCGAGTGAAGTGTTTACATGCTTTAGCTGCCCACGCTTTAGCAAAAGGACCGGGAGTAAATCTGGTGGGGGATTTAGTTTTGAAAAAAATAGGCAATTGGTGTAAAACCAGCTGCGTACAAATTGAAGCCGAATCATGAGGGTTGCGGCAATAGATTGTGGCACTAACTCAATTCGACTATTGATCACAGATTTTGATTCAAAAACTAATCAAATGACAGACGTGATTCGCGAGATGCGAATAGTAAGACTTGGTGAAGGTATCGATAAGACAAAGCGATTTAGTGAAGCAGCGTTAGCACGTACCTTTGGCGCAATCGACGAATACGCAACTCTGATAAAGCAAAATCATGTTGAGAAAATTAGGTTTGTGGCAACCAGCGCTACCAGAGATGCTGAAAATAAATCAGTTTTTTTTGGTGGAGTAAGTGAACGCCTGATGATTGAGGCAGAAGTAATTAGTGGCGAAGAAGAGGCAAACCTTTCATTCATTGGGGCCACTAAGTCGCTGGCTGATAAGTATCAGCCGCCATATCTAGTAATTGATTTAGGCGGTGGCTCAACTGAATTGGTGCTAGGTGAGACATCACCAATTGCGGCTTATTCAATGAATGTGGGTTGTGTTCGAATGACTGAACGTCATGCGCCTGGTGGAAACCCTAATAGCACTCAACTATCGCAGATAAAATCTGATGTGGCAGCGGCGTTGCAGCTAGCTTTAGAAAAGGTAGATGTAAAAAAGGCAAATACTGTCATCGGAGTAGCTGGAACCGTAACTACCGTGGCTGCTCACGCATTAAAGCTTTCTGAATATAACCCAGAAGCGCTGCATGGCGCAGAAATCACCAGTGAAGAAATAAGTCAAACCGCGCAAGACTTTATAGCTATGACTTTTGAGCAGCGGGCAGCGCTGAAGTATATGCACCCAGGAAGAGTCGAAGTAATTACTGCTGGATCGATAGTTTTAGCTGAAGTTGTAAAGCAAATTGGTGCAAAAAAAATTATTGCCAGTGAAAGAGACATACTTGACGGTGTGGCTTGGTCGATAGTTTTATGAGTAATTTAACGCAGTTAAATCAAGAAATAATTAATTGCACTATTTGCCCGCGTCTTACCGCTTGGCGTAGTGAGGTAGCGCAGAAAAAGCGAAAGTCATACCAAGCTGAGAACTATTGGGGACGGCCAGTACCTGGATTTGGTGTCGTAAAACCAAAATTACTTATTGTGGGGTTGGCACCTGGCGCGCATGGCGCAAATAGAACTGGACGTATTTTTACGGGCGATAGAAGTGGTGATTGGCTGTTTCGCGCCTTGCATAAAGCTGGATTTGCTAATCAGTCTGATTCAATCAATCTGAATGATGGATTGAAGTTGATTGACGCCAGAGTATTAACGGCAGTTCGCTGTGTCCCGCCAGATAACAAACCCACAAATAAAGAGCGAGGTAACTGTCAAATTTGGCTGCGGTCAGAATGGAAACTAATCGAAGAAAGTGTTAATTGCATTGTCGCGCTTGGCGGATTAGCTTGGACCGAAACAGCGAAGCTGCTGAATGTGGCTGGATATAAATCTGATCAGAAACTTGCTAAATTCAAACATCTAGCGCAAGCAAAATTTTCTAATGGCAAAAAGCAGATATTTGTGCTTGCGAGCTATCACCCGAGTCAGCAAAACACCTTTACTAAACGCCTAACTGAGCCTATGTTTGACGAAGTCTTTACTCGCGCGAAGCAACAAATCAGCAACTCGTAGAATTATCGCGGCGCCCTCGTAGCCCAACCGGCAGAGGCAGCGGACTTAAAATCCGTCCAGTGTGG
>CAZXCT010000006.1:4018-30479 GCA_964639395.1 uncultured Bifidobacterium sp. | reverse complement strand
TCAATAAATCTTTTTAAGCTAGATCCAGGGCTACCTTCGCCGAAGTAATAGGTACGAATCTTGTTGTAATCGTCTCGTCTCGGATATTGCACCAAATACTCTTGAATTAGATTTTCGATTTTGTCAATATTTTTAGAATCAATTATTGGTATAGCGGTTGATACTGGTGCTACTTTATTGAATAATTCTGAATCACTTCTTCTATCGCATATCAGTAACACTCCATTTGGTTGCAAATATAAATAATCGATTGTTACGCTTGAAACGTCTGCAATAAGTAAATCGGCTACCTGAAGAGCCTGTAAAGGATCGCCCACTATAAATTGATGATTTGCAGTTGAATCTTTTTTGTTTGCCTCATCAATTAGTTTGAGAATTTCTAAATGAAGTTTTTTACCAGCAGGCATTTTATTTTCAACAATGCGTGGATGGGGCTTATAAATTACAGTTGAATTAGGTTGCGCTAAAAGTGCTTTCATGATTTTCTTGCCATATATATCTAAAGACGAATAATTATTCGCTTCTTGATCTCCTTGCCAGGTTGGGGCATAAAGCAAAATTTTTCTGGTGGTGTTTATTTGTAGCGGTGAGTCAAGAACATCTAACTGCGGTCTGCCAATCACCCATTCTTTACTACCATCAGCCACCATTAACGAATTTTTTAATCGGTCTTTCGCAGCTTCACCTGCTACGGCGACAAAATCGTAGGCATACATTTGCCTTGAAGTCATAGACATTTTGTCACTTTCGCCATGATTTAAGTGAACATGAAAAGCACGCTTAGCCGCTAGGGGTTGAAAGTTCATACTTGAATTATTAACATATAAAACTACTTTGTAATCTTTTTTAATTATTGCGTCAGTCATTGTAAAGAAATCATAAATTGAAAATACAGGCAATTTTGTCTTGGTTCTTAAATAAGTAGTCACAGGATGCTGGCGGCAAATTATATTTACCTTGTGCTTTTCGTTGAGCTTTTCAAAAACGCCAAGCCACTGCTCAATTTGATAAATGCGGTGGACATCATCTCCAAAAAATGCTACGACTTCAGCGTCGTCCGCCAATGAATATAGTTCGGATAATTCGCCAATACCCTCTGGATCAGTTGCTCGCCAAGCGCCAAGTGAGGCAGAGGCCACGCGCCGTAACCTGATATGCCAACTGGTATTGATCAGTTTTGGGTTAATTGCTGGTGATTTTTTCATACAAGATGAAAGCGTAGCCGCTAAAGGGTGTCAAACCTAAAGCACTCTGGCCCGTGAAAGACTTAAGCCCGCAAAGAATTGAGGGTGAAGATTTGATCGGATTAATACTGGCGGCTGGCGCCGGTCGTCGACTCAAGCCTTACACCGATACATTGCCGAAAGCGCTGATACCTGTCGCCGATGACACTTCTGTGATGGATGTAATTTTAAACAATTTTTCAACTGTTGGCCTAACAGATGTTGCGATAGTCGTTGGTTATGCAGCTAAAGAAGTCGAAAAAAGAAAACAAGAAATGCAAGAACGGCATGGAGTAAATTTAGAATTAATATTTAATGACAAAGCAGAAGTATGGAATAACGCCTACTCTTTATGGTGTGCGCGAGATTTATTTAGCCAAACAGTTTTGCTTTCAAATGGTGATACGGTACATCCGGTAGATGTAGAAAATATTTTATTAGCAAATAGAAACGAATCAATTACTTTGGCAATTGATTCTGTAAAAAAATTAGCTGAAGAAGAAATGAAAGTTACAGTAGACTGCGCTGGCAACTTAGCAAGAATAAATAAAATGCTTGACCCGCACGAAGCATTCGGAGAATACATCGGCGTAACAATGATTGAACCTGCTGCTAAAGAAGCTCTTACCCTTTCTTTAGAAGCTACCTGGAAGTCGGACACAACGCTGTATTACGAAGATGGCTATCAAGAATTTGCTGATCGCGGAGGGAAGATTTATTTACAACCCATCGGGGATCTATCATGGGTAGAAGTTGATAATCACGAAGATTTAGAAAAAGCAAGGAAGATTGCATGTCACTACAAATGAGAATGGTTGCAGCGCCACATTATGTTGACATTCGATCAGGTGCTTTAGACGATTTATCTCAAGTACTACTTGATCAAAGAATTAGCAGTGGTGGACACGTAGCAATCATTACTAGTAAAGGTGGCGCCGAACCTTTAAGTAAAACTTTAAAAAAATCAGCACCCAATGCAACTTTTTTTACTACCCCCGGAAACTCGCTAAATGCGGCAAACAGCTTGGCGGCAGAAATTGAAAAACATAAATTTGATGCAGTAGTTGGTGTTGGTGGTGGCCGGGTAATTGATGTAACAAAATACGCTGCTTCAAAACTAAATTTGCCAATGGTAAGTGTTGCGACAAATTTAGCTCACGACGGAATTGCCTCTCCGGTAAGTATTTTAGAAATTGATAAAGGTAGAGCATCTTTTGGAGTCAGCTCACCAGTAGCCGTAATCATTGATTTAGGAATTGTAAAAAAAGCACCCGAAAGATATATTCGTGCGGGAATTGGCGATGTATTGAGCAATTTATCTGCGGTAAAAGATTGGGAATTGGCACAATCGCTAGGTAAAGAAAAAGTTGACGGACTAGCCGCAAGTTTGGCTCGCACTAGTGCAGAGGCACTGATTGGTCGCACTGACACAATTGACAGCGATGAATTTTTGATTGTGTTGGCTGAGGCTTTAGTGCTTTCAGGGATTGCAATGGGTATGGCCGGATCGTCACGACCATGTAGCGGCGCGTGCCATGAAATATCTCACGCGATAGATGAATTATTCCCAGAGCGCACCCAGCCACATGGCGAACAGGTAGGCGTAGGTGCCTTATTTGCAACTTTCTTGAGAGAAGTGGATGAAAGATTTGCAGAATTTGCTTTTGCACTCGCGCAACACAATTTACCGGTTAAGCCCAGCGACTTAGGGTTTAGCACAGTTGAGTTTGCTCAAGCTGTTACTAAGGCTCCGCAGACTAGACCAGATCGGTTCACGATTTTAGAACACTTGAATTTAAATGAAAAACAAATTTTATTAAAGGTTAAAGAATTTGAAGCAGCTATTGATAGTTTGCAGTTAGGCGATTAACTCTTTAATTTATTTTTTCTTTTTTGATTAAAGCGCCTGCCCTGCATAAGAAAAATAGCCACAATCGCACTGGCCATAGATGCAGCTAAGATTCCGATTTTTCCAGAAGCATTCTCTGCCGTACCAGCCGGAAATGATAGCTCGCCAATCAATAGCGAGACAGTAAAGCCAATTCCTGCTAAAAATCCAGCAGCTGCCACATCGCTCCAAGTTAAATTCTCACTTAGATGGGCGCGAGTAAATTTAGTAATCAAATAAGTTGATCCCAAAACACCAATTGGTTTACCCACAAATAAGCCAAGCATAACCCCCAAAGCGATTCCACTGCCTGCTTCAGATATTCCAATACCGCTGATATCAACACCGGCCGCAGTAAAAGAAAAGAATGGCACTGCGATTGCCACACTGATTGGTCGAACAATTCGTTCTGCTATTTCTGCAGGGCTTTCTTTCTCATTTTTAAAAGTTTCAATTCTGGTTAATAGTGCAACCACGACACCAGCAACAGTGGCATGAACGCCCGATTGGTAGGTCGCCCACCAAATTAATATTCCTAGTGGAGCTAAAAAATACCAACGAGTGAAATTTAGTTTTTGCATAACTGCATAAAGTGCAGATGCAGCTACTGCTAAAAGCAACATATTTTGATCTAAATCATCTGTATAAAATATTGCGATCACTGTGATTGCCGCAAGGTCATCTACTACCGCCAGGGTTAATAAGAACGCTCTAAGTGAGGCGGGTAAATGTTTACCAGCAACGGCCAACACCGCTAAGGCAAAAGCAATATCGGTTGCGATTGGAATCGCCCATCCAACTAAATACTCTGGGTTGTCTCTTAGCATAATTACAAATATTGCTGCTGGGACAATCATTCCTGCTATTGCTGCGGTAATCGGAACAAGTGCTTGACGAGGTTTAGATAAAGATCCGTGGACTAATTCATGTTTGAGCTCTAAACCTGCAACTAAAAAGAAAATTGCTAAAAAAGCATCTGCTGCCCAGTGCGAAACCGTCATTCGTAAACCGATTTCTGCCGGGCCAACTTTGGTATTTAAAAATGAGCTATACCAATCACCATAAACTGAATTAGCAAGACCAAAGGCCACCACCGCTGCAACAATTAAAAAGATTCCACCGTAGGTCTCGTCAGTTACTACACGCTTTAACCAGCGATCTTCTTTTTGATCTATTTCGTGAAAAACTAATTCATTTTCGTCTTTAGCCATGTCCTTAAAATACCCAATCAGTGTTCATAGCGCACTTTCGCATCGGGTCTACGAATCGCAAGTTAAATTACTTGTAGGAATCTGCTCTTGTAAAAAGAAGTTATCAACTATGTCATCCACACAGTCTGAGCCCCGCATATAAGCAGTATGGCCATCGCCCTCAAATGTTAAGAGCCAAGCATTATCCAGTTGTTCAACTAAAGCTTGTGACCAAAGATATGGGGTAGCTGGGTCGTTGGTTGTGCCAATTACCAAAATGGGTTTTGAACCTTGCGCACTCAAGTTGAAGTCTTCGCTGTCCCCTGCCGGCCAATAGCCGCACGCCAAATTTGTCCAGGCTAGATACTCACCAAAGATAGGTGCTTTACTTTTGTATTCTTCTGCAATAATTTTTACGTCATTTACCGTCTCTTTGGCGGGCTTATCAAAACAATTAATTGCATATATTGCTTCAGATACATTACTTTCATAACTACCATCGAGATTTCTTTCATTGAATAAATCATTTATATATAAAAATAATGAACCATCTGTTTCAAAAGCAGCGCTAAACGCATCTCGTAAAAAAGGCCAGTAATCTTCTGAATAAAGAAATGCCGCAATTCCATAGATAGTCATGGACTGCGTTAAATTTCTAGTCGGGTCATTAGTTGCAATAGGTTGGCTATCAATACTTAATAAAAGATTTGAAATTTCAATTCTGGCAGAAGCTTTGGACTCTTCAAAGGGACAATCATTTTTTGTTAAACAATCTTCTAAGAATCTATCAAGTGCGTTTTCTAAACCGAGTGCTTGATCTAAAGAAAGCTCCATTGAATCACGTTGCGGATCCACCCCACCATCTAAAACAAATTGTCCAACATTCTGGGCAAATAAGTCGGCATAAGTTGCCCCTAAGAAAGATCCATAAGAAACACCAAGAAAATTAAGTTGAGTTTCGTTTAAAATGGCTCTAATCACATCCATGTCTCTAGCGGCATCTCTTGTTCCGATATTTGCTACTAAAGATTCTGACTTTTCCTCGCATCCTTGCGCCATTTGTTTAGTTAGCGCGAGAAGTTGTTCAATTTCTTGTTCGTTGTCAGGTGTGCCATCAAAAGCTAAAAACTCATCTAGTGCTTTATCGCTTAAACAATCTATTGGGCTAGAGGTGCCGACTCCGCGTGGATCAAAGCCCACAATATCAAAATTATCTAAAAGAGTTTTTGAAAAAACTTGATCGGCGTACGCTAAGTAAGTTATTCCGCTAGCCCCCGGGCCACCTGGATTAAAAAGCAGACTTGCTGTTTTATTTTTCTTTGCGACTAATTTGGCTAATTGAATATCTATCCTGGGGCCGGATGGGTTGTCATAGTCAAGTGGCACTTCTATTGCCGCACACAAGGCAGATGATAAATCTTTACATGGCTCCCAGGTGACAATTTGCGTATAAAAATCTGCTAAGTCATTAGTAGGTGCAGTTGCGGTTGGTGTGACAATTTTTGATTCAGGCGTTGTATTTTCACTTGAACATCCAGTTGAAACTACAGCAAATATTAAAAGCAGAAAAAAAATTTTCATTTGAGACTAGTTTAGGACCTTGCTAATTGAATCATCATTGCCTCAATAACGAGTAATGGTGAGGCTTCACTAGGTAAGAGTGTTCTGGCTTCATCTATTGCTTCTATTCGCTTTATGGTTGTTTGGGGCGAAGTCGCGCTGGCCATTTTTTCAATTGAGCCTCTATGCTGCTCGTGAAAAAGTTCTAATTCTGCACTTGATTGAATTACCAAAACATCTCGATAAAAAGCCAAAAGTTCAATCAAAGAAAGATCTAAGCGATCGCGCGAAATTCTCTTGTGTCTATTTTTTTGTTCTTTATTTAAATCTTTTATGGCAGTTGAAGTCATTTTTTGAATTCTAGATTTACTTACGCCCCCAGCACTCGCACCGTAACTTTCTAATAACTGCTCATGTTCAAATTGATCTTTCTCTTCTGTTTCTGCATCTGCTTCTGCCACCGCGGTGCTGTAAAGCGTTTCTGCTGCTTTAAAGCAGTTAGGTAAGTCGCTAAGTTCAAAGGGTAATTGCAATATTTCACTTCTTATTTCGCGCAATTGCGGATTTGTTGCCAACAGCTTTGCCCGTCCGACGTGACCCAGCGCGGCGGCAGCAGAAAATTTAGCCATTGCCGCATCCACACCATCGCGCTTTTGTAGCAGTTGCGCGATTTCATCAAATGGTGGCATTCGTAAATTAACCATGCGACAGCGAGAGCGAATTGTTGAAATTACATCCTGGCTGCTTGGTGCACACAAAATCCACATAGTGCTGCGTGCTGGCTCTTCAATGGATTTTAAAAGTGCATTTGCTGCAGTATCCGTTAATCGATCAGCATCTTCCAAAATTACGATATTCCATTGGCCTACTGCTGGCATTAGCGCTGAACTTTGAATTAACAATCTGACGTCGTCTACTAAGTAAGTTATGCCGGTAGGTAAAACGGTTTTAACATCTGGATAAACGCCTTTTAATACATTTAGACAAACTTCACAACTACCGCAACCTGATTGGGGACATTGCAAGGCAGCCGCAAATAATTTTGCAGCCGTGCTGCGGCCGCTACCCGGCGGGCCGGTAATCAACCAACTTTGCGAAAAACCTGTTGTGGTTGTTCCGTTAGCAGTTTTTTGTGAATCTATTGCTGCTTGTTTTAAGGCTTTAATTGCTGAGGTTTGCCCGATTAATTCATCCCACATATCAAATTAAACTTGCTACTCGATTTATTATTTTTTCGTGAATCTCGTCAATAGGTAATTCAGCATCTACCACTAAATATTTTTCTGGATTTGATTTAGCAAGCGCTAAATATGCTTGATTTACTTTCTCATGAAATTGCGTTGATTCGCGATCTAGTCGATCTTTATGACTTAGTCGGGCTTGTCCTGCCGTAACACTTATATCTAGCACCACTACCAAATCAGGTGTGATCCCATTAACTGCCCAAAGTGAAATACTTTTTATATTTTCTATTCCTAAATTTCTCGCTACGCCTTGATAAGCAATTGATGAATCAATGTGTCTATCGCAAATTACAATTTGGTTTAAATCTAAAGCTGGTTTTATTAAGGTGTGGATATGATGAGCGCGATCGGCCGCAAATAGTAATGCTTCAGTTTTAGGATCAACTTCAACTTCGGTTTGCTCTAAAAGCCAATCTCTAATTGATTTGCCCATCACGGTACCGCCTGGCTCGCGGGTTACTACAATTTCTTTTTTTTGTTCGCGTAAATATTGCGCTAACTTTTCAATTTGGGTGGACTTGCCAGCGCCATCCCCACCTTCAAAAACTATAAAAATCCCAGCCGAACGATCGGAAGGGCTAAATTCGAGTTTTCCGAAAGTCATACTTAAGAGGATGCCTCAACCGACTGTTTGGTTGATTCACCAGTCTTCTTTTTCTTTGCCGGTTTAGCGGATTTCTTGGCAGCTGCCTTTTTGCGTGGACGCTTTTCAACTGGGCCACGTGCCCGACGTTCAAACAATAATTCACTAGCACGATCAGCAGTAATTTCTTCAATTACATCACCCGGACGCAACCCAGCGTTTGTCTCGCCATCTGTTACGTAAGGCCCGAAACGACCTTCTTTCAAAACCATTTTGCGACCAGTGTTGGGGTCTTCACCAAAGTCTTTAAGTGGTGGCTTAGCAACTGCACCGCGTCTGCGTTTTGGCTCGGCAAATTTTGCAAGTGCTTCTTCTAAATTAATTGTGAAAATTTCTTCTTCTGCTTCTAATGAGCGGGTGTCTTTTTCTTTAGACATGTAGGGGCCATAGCGACCATTTTGTACTTGAATGACTTCGCCATCTTTAGGATCTTTTCCGATAATTCTTGGTAGTGACATCAATTGCAATGCATCTTCAAAAGTAATTGTTTCGGGTGCCATTGATTTAAATAGTGAGGCAGTTTTTGGTTTTTCTTTTGTATCTTCTGGAAGTATTTCAGTTACGTAAGGGCCGTAACGACCGGTTTTTACCATTATGGTCAAACCTGTCTCAGGATGTACCCCTAGCTCACGGTCGCTGGAAGGTGCAATCAAAATTGCTTCGGCTTTTTCTGGAGTTAATTCATCGGGTGCTAAATCTGGTGGTACCGAAGCTCTTTCGTCTTCACCTCGTTGTAAATATGGGCCGAACTTTCCGACTCTTAAAACAATTCCACTGTCGCCAATCGGAAACGAGGAATTTTCTTTAGCGTCGATTTCACCGAGTTGATTAACTAACTTTTCTAATCCCGGAAAATCATCATCGTCTTTAGTCCCGTAATAAAAATCCTCTAAGGCGCGACTTCTTGGTAGTTGGCCGTTAGCAACTAGGTCAAGTTCTTCTTCCATGCGAGCGGTAAATCCGTAATCAACTAAATCTTTAAAGTGCTCTTCAAGTAAGCGCACGACAGCGAAAGCAGTCCATGACGGCACTAAGGCGCGACCTCTACGAATTACATAACCACGATCAACAATTGTTCCTAAAATTGATGCATAGGTAGAGGGGCGGCCGATTCCTCTACTTTCTAGTTCTTTAACTAGCGATGCTTCGGTATAGCGAGCGGGAGGGGACGTGGTGTGACCAGAAGGCGTTAACGAAATTGGGTTTACCTCATCGCCGGCTTTTAATTGCGGTAAGCGGCGCTCTTCTTCTTCACTATCAGCATCTTCAGAGCCACCAGATTCATACGCTGCTTTAAAACCAGCAAATTCAATAACAGTTCCACTCGCAGAAAACTCAACTTCTTGATTGTCTTTACTAGTAGCAATAATTTTTACAGTGCTAGTGGTTCCGCGAGCATCTGTCATTTGTGATGCCACCGTGCGGCGCCAAATCATTTCATACAAAGTAAATTCATCCCCACGAAGTTCACCGGCTACTTCAGCTGGAGTACGAAACACATCACCCGCCGGCCTTACCGCTTCGTGTGCTTCTTGCGCATTTTTTACTTTACGTTCATAACGTCTTGGTTGAGCGGCTACGTGATCTTCACCAAATAATTCTTTGGCTTGTTTTCTGGCGGCATTTATTGCCGTTTCTGACAAAGTTGTGGAGTCGGTACGCATGTAAGTGATGTAACCGCGTTCGTAGAGCCCTTGCGCAACTCGCATTGTGCGCTGTGCGTTCCAACCCAATCGATTACTGGCTTCGCGTTGCATGGTGGATGTCATGAACGGAGGTTGTGGTGAGCGAGTGTAAGGACGTGAGGTGACATCGCGAACTTTAAATTTTTGACCAGTTAGATTTGTAACTAAAGCATTAACTTCATCTTCTGAGAGTAAGACTAAATCTGTTTTTGTTAATTTACCTAAATCGTCAAAATCCCCACCTTGTGCGACTTTTTTGCCGCTAACCAAACTTAATCGTGCTGAAAAACTTTGTGGATCAAATACTGCATCAATATCCCAATATCCCGCTGATCTAAAAGCAATTCGCTCTCGCTCACGCTCAACCACAAGTCGTATTGCAACTGATTGCACACGCCCTGCAGATAAGCCGCGCGCAACCTTCTTCCATAAAACTGGTGAGACTTGATAGCCAAAAAGTCGATCAACAATGCGCCGTGCCTCTTGCGCGTCAACTAAATTCTGATTGATATCACGAGTGGATTGAGCGGCTTTTTGGATTGCTTCTTTAGTTATTTCATTAAACACCATCCGCTTGACCGGGACTTTCGGGCGAAGCACTTCCATTAAATGCCATGCAATGGCTTCACCTTCGCGGTCTTCGTCTGTTGCTAAATACAGTTCATCTGCGTTAGCTAATACTTTTTTTAAATCACTTACTCTCGGTTTTTTGGCTGAATCAACTACATATAAAGGTGAAAAGTCATTTTCAATGTCGACACCAAGTGAAGACCATTTTTGTTTTTTTACTTCAGCCGGAATTTCTGCCGCACGTTGCGGTAGATCTCTAATGTGGCCAACGCTGGCTTCAACTACAAAGCCGTCCCCCAGGTATTTCTGGATTGTTTTCGCCTTGGCTGGCGATTCAACAATTACCAGTTTTTGACCTGAAGAGACGGCCATAGTTACTTTTTTACTCCTTGATTAACTAGCAGTAATTGAAATACTTTTGCGCTTTGAGTTCCAGACGGCTAGCACAATTATCGCCACGCTAATTGCTGCTAGTGAGTAACGCATTGCAGCGTCTGCACCGGCACCAATTGACAATTGCACAACTGCTGGAGCAACTAATAGCGCAACTAAGTTCATAACTTTAAGTAGCGGGTTAATTGCTGGTCCAGCGGTATCTTTAAATGGATCGCCAACTGTGTCACCAATTACTGTTGCCGCATGTGCTTCTGAGCCCTTGCCGCCGTAGTGACCGTCTTCTACAAATTTCTTTGCGTTATCCCAAGCGCCACCAGAGTTAGACAAGAACACTGCCATCAAAACACCTGAGGCAATTGCTCCGGCTAAAAATGCACCGAGTGCACCAACGCCAAGTCCGAATCCAACTGCGATTGGGGCAAACACTGCTAACAAACCTGGTGTTGCCAATTCACGAAGTGAATCGCGAGTAACAATGTCAACCACTTTTGAGTATTCAGGTTTGGTTTCACCGGTCATGATTCCTGGGTTCTCACGGAATTGACGACGAACCTCAAAGACCACAGCTGCAGCGGCACGTCCTACTGCGCTGATCGCTAAGCCACTGAATAAAAACACAACAGATGCACCAATGATTAAGCCAACTAGGTTACGTGGATTTGATACATCCAAAAATCCAAGATACTGACCTAAGTTTTGTAGGTCACCCATTGCATCAGAGGCAACTAAGCCAGCATTTATTGCGGCTTCAGTGATTGCATCGCGGTAAGCACCAAATAGTGCGGTTGCGGCTAATACTGCAGTCGCAATGGCGATACCTTTTGTAATTGCTTTAGTGGTGTTACCTACGGCATCGAGGCTGGTAAGTACTTGTGCGCCTTCACCTTTAACGTCACCGCTCATCTCTGCAATGCCTTGCGCATTATCAGAAACTGGGCCAAAGGTATCCATAGAAACAATTACGCCCACGGTTGTTAATAATCCGGTTCCGGCTAATGCAATTGCAAATAGTGAAAGCACAATCGAACCAGCGCCTAATAGATAAGCACCAAAGACTGCTGCACCAATTAATAGTGCTGAATAAACCGCAGATTCTAAACCAATTGCAATACCCGCCAAAATAACTGTGGCTGGGCCAGTTTGTGAAGCTTCTGCAATTGAATCCACAGGTTTGCGATTAGTTTCAGTGAAGTAACCAGTTAATAACTGGATCAATGCCGCTAGCACGATACCGATTAAAACTGCACCAATTGCAATAAATCTTGGATTTGCTGCGTCCATCTCAGCAGTTGATAAACCTAACCGTTCGGCAACATATGCCGCATCTGCTAGTTGTGAGAATGAACTTGGCAATACGTAGAAAGAAACCAACGAAACCAAAATTGCACTAGCCGCAGCTGAGATAAAGAAGCCGCGATTAATCGCGTTCATTGCATTCTTATCACTCTTGCGTGGGCTCACAGCAAAAATACCGATGATTGCTGTTAGTACACCAATTGCTGGAATAACTAATGGAAACACTAAACCAAGTGAACCCAGTGCCGCTTTACCTAAAATCAAAGCAGCCACCAAAGTAACGGCGTAAGACTCAAATAAGTCTGCTGCCATACCGGCGCAATCGCCTACGTTGTCACCAACGTTGTCTGCGATCGTGGCAGCGTTACGTGGATCGTCTTCTGGAATTCCTTGTTCAACTTTTCCTACTAAGTCAGCGCCGACGTCTGCTGCTTTTGTGAAGATACCTCCACCAACACGCATGAACATCGCTAACAATGCTGCGCCAAAGCCAAATCCTTCAAGCACTCTTGGTGCTTCACCTGAGTGAACTAAAACCACAATCGAGGCACCTAATAGCCCTAAGCCAACGGTCGTCATACCCGCTACACCGCCAGTGCGAAAGGCAATTCGGATAGCCGCTTGTTCGTCGCCATCTTTTGCGGCGGCTGCTACGCGTACGTTTCCGCGTACCGCGAGCCACATTCCGAGATAACCGGTAAATCCACTAAATACTGCACCTACCAAGAAGAAGATGGAGCGACCAATTCGCTCGGCTTGAGAGTTTGCCGGCAATATAAATAGTAAAAAGAAAACAATGACAACAAAAACGCCTAAGGTTTTAAATTGTCTTGCTAAGTAAGCCGAAGCGCCTTCTTGAATGGCGGCGGCAATTTCTTGCATTTTTGCAGTGCCTTGGCCTGCTGATAAAACTTGACGTACAAAGACCGCAGCAACTATCAGTGCGGCAATCGAAATCGCAGCTACTAATAAAACAGTATTGCGACCTTCAGCTGTAAGCGCTACGTCAGCAGCACCTGCGGCAATCAAAACTTTGGACACGGCTTGTCTCCCTTAGGGTTCGTTTCTGATGGAGTCTAGACAGAAGGGCGGCCCACAAAGCGTGCGGACCAACCTGACTCTGTATTTAAGTAAACACCAGCCTTAGTTAGATACTACGAAGCCCATCCGGCGCGCGATGATATTTTTATTGATTCTTGGGGATTTCCGACAAAATTTAGCCATTGTTGCTGCACCGGATTCAAAGGCAGCGAAATCTCAACTGCCACCCCACTTTCAAAGATTTGGCAGTTCGTCAGCTTGGCTTGATTCAAATACGCCATGGCTGCGGCCTTGGGACACATTTGCGCTTGATCTAAGTATTGATTCGCCGCAGCTAAAGCCGCTTGATCTGCGATCGCCCCCGCTTGTCGGTGCGCTTTTAGCACAGAGCCATAAAGCAAAATCACACTCGTCAAAGAAAAAATCATAAAGATCATTGTTAAAACTAGAATTGATGTTGCACCTTTTTCGTTTTTTAAATGTTTCATTTACCAACTACTTTCTAAATATGCTGCGACCTCTGCTCTAGGTCTGGGTAAATACCAAATAATTTTTGGATTTTCAGGGGCAATCACTTCAACAATTGCGCTGTCAAATTGATAATCAATAAAGACTTGACTTTCTGGTGCCAAAATTTCTACTGCGTAGCGAACTGCTCGCTCACTCTCACCACGCGCAACTAGGCGTGCGGCAGTTCTTGCTGCATCTGTAACCATTAAATGATTTGACACATAACTGATCATGAAAATAGCAAAAACTAAAAATGTCGATAGTGAGGTAATACCTAAAGCGGTTTCTGCAGTTACCGCACCACTTTGATTAAGGGCAGGGCGTAAGCGCCAATGTTTTAGTATCCCCTTACGCCCAATCCGCTTCATATTAGAAAATTATTCTCATGCCATAGCGCACTAAATCTGCTAAAAGTGCGTGCACTGATGGGCTAGTAATTAACTTATAAAGCACTCCGCCCATACTGCAGGCTGCTGCTGTAGCAACTGCATATTCCGCAGTAGTTGCACCATGCGTGTTAGAAATTACTTTTAGTAATTGCTGTTTCATGTCTCCCCTTAATTTTTTTGACGCGATTTGCGTAGTACTACTTTGCGCTTTTTAAAAATTTTTTTCTAGTGCTCATCGGTTTCTGTGGATAACTTGGGCTGTGGATATCAATTAAAGAAATTACCCAACATAGAAGCCAAAAGTGGAATTATTGTTAACAAGACAAAGGTTGGTAAAAAACACACCCCCAACGGAGCCAGCATCCAAATTTCCGCCTTTTTTATTTTTACTTGTAGATTATTTTTATGGTGAGATTGAAAAATTTCGATTTTATTAACTAGCGCTGCCGCCACTTGATTGCCGTTATCTACACTTTGCAAAATAAAATCTAGATTTTTCATCAAGAAGTCTTGAGATTTATTGGTTTTCATACCATCGAGTTTTGCTAAATAAGGAGTTTGGGCTGCCTTAGGTAAAAAATTTAATCCAGCTTTAATTGCAATTTGCGGGGCAGCCCCGGCCACCATTGAGCTTGCGATAATTCCTAACACCATAGTTTGATCCAAATTAGAAACCTTAAGCGGCGAAAGTTCAATTAATTTTTTGCGAGATCTTTCAAAATTTAGATTTCTTAGTCTTTGCTCAATCGGAGAACTGCGTAGCACCACTGCGACAAAAACTAAAAGAACGATCCAATACCAACTCATAAATATTTACTCACACTGCTAGTTATGCGCTTTACCCAAAAAATTCCTAAAAGTTCCATCATTAAACCAAGCGTTAAAACCGTTAAACCTAAGTTGCTGCCAAAGAGCCAAACTAATGGATTATCACCTACGGCACCGGCGAGAAAGAGCCCAAATACCGGCAATCCCGCTAACACCCAAACACTTAATTTTGATTGAGTAAGTGCTGAATGCAATTCTTGCTCTAGCTGAATTTTGATTTGTAAACTTTTTGCTAATTGGCCTATCGCCGCAGTAAGCGGTGCGCCGGCTTCTTCTGAAATATCCCAACAACTACTTAAGGCTTTGGCGACGCTGTCGTTTGGTCTGTCCAAAACTAACGCCTGGCTGATGCTAGTGCCATTTGCGCAAGCTGTTTCAGTAAAAGGGAGTGACAAATTCTTAATTGAATTTTTTAGTGCTGCCCTAGCCGGTGCACCACTTTGTAAGTTAGCTACTAATTCATCTAGCCATTCAACCGGCAAATTAGTTTCAATTTTTCTATCTTTAAAAATATTTTTACTAAAATTTTGCTTTAATAAATGATTTAATCTTTTGTTTCCTTTGTTACCAAAAATCACAAAGAAACAAGTGAGACAAGCCAGCATTAAAATAAAGTTCACGCGGCAATATCATTTATTAAAATTGATTTGACTCCGTTATAGGTGCAAATAGTTTTAACATTTACAATGCCTTTTTCGTCAAGCCGGCATCTGCCAATGCTTGACACAATTCTTTTTGCATCGACGGTGCGAGAAATATGTATTACATATTCGATTGCAGAGTTAAGTTGCGCGTGTAAACCATCACGATTCAACCCAGCCGCCAGTGCTAAAGATTCAAATCTAACTGGCACATCCTGTGGTGAATTTGCGTGAAGCGTGCCAGCGCCGCCATCATGGCCGGTATTAAGCGCAGAAAGCCAATCAATGACTTCAGCGCCCCTAACTTCACCCACCACCAATCGATCCGGACGCATTCTTAATGCTTGACGAATTAAATCCTTCATCGTGATCGCACCTTTACCCTCTAAGTTCGCTGGACGCCCTTCTAAAGAAATTCTGTATTTATGGTTTGGTTTTAATTCATTTGAGTCTTCCACGATTAATATTCTTTCGTTTTCTGCACATTCACTAAGCATGGTATTTAGCAAAGTAGTTTTGCCGCTTCCGGTGCCACCGGTGATAACGAATGAAAATTTTTTAACAATTATTTCTTTTAGTATTTCTTTGATTTCTTGATTTATAGTGCCCAAATCAACTAGCTCTTCAAGCGTAAAAGTTTTAGCTCGCGGAATTCTAAGTGAAATACTGGTGCCAGGTTTACTAATCGGAAACAAACAAGCATGTAATCTGATGCCACTTTCTAATCGTGCGTCAACAAAGGGTGAACTCTGATCAAGTCGCCTACCAACAGAAAGTGCCAAACGCTGGGCTAATTGCCGCACTTGCGTGTCATTTTCAAACTTATAGGCGGTATCTTCAATCCCATCCCCGCGATCAACACAAACTTGATTAGCCCCGTTTACCAAAATATCTGTGATTGTTTTATCAGTTAAGAGTGGTTGCAAAATCCCTAAACCAGTTAAATCAGATTTTATGCTTTCTGCTAAATCTAAAAGTGCTTCATGACCCAACACCACACCTTCTGTGCGTAATGCTGCAGCCACCGTACCTAAGGTGACCATTTGATTATCTAGCGCGAGGCGGCGTTGTATTTGCTCTCTTAATTCATCGCGGTTGTTCATGCTGCGGCAAGCTTTTCAAAAGCGCTAGTAATAATTTTAAAATTCTTGCTTCTTGAATTAATAAAATCACCGCGATCTAAATCTTTTTGAAATTGCGTCTCGGTAGTAATTTCTGCAATCAATTCAATCTTTAAAGCTTGCGCAATTTTTGCAGCAGCAACATCACCGCCCGCGAGCTCTCTCACTATTAGTTTTGGGGTAAAGCCAAGTGCTTGAATCTGCGAAACCTTCTTTACGGCTGCCGCGACTGACTTGACAGTATTTGTACAAACTAAAACAACTTCTTGAAAATTAAGATGCTTTAGGTTTTGAATCTCTAAATCAACTACCGCAAGCTCAAAAGCTTGAAAAAGTGAAATCAATACTTTTTTGTTTACTTCTTTATCCTCTGCTATTTCGCTGCGATCATGACTCATCAAGGTCAGACTTTCAATTTGTGGTAATTCTGTTTGAAAAGTTTTAGATGGAATTTCACCGTGAGAATTTGCAAAATCACGCCAGCGTGACGCTAGATTTTTTTCTTGGCCAAAAATCACATCGATCCCACCGCCATTTGGGGCTAAATCAACTAATACCGTTTGAAATCTTCGGCGCAATCCCCAAGCTGCCATCGCGGCAATAGTTGAGGCGCCTGCACCACCACAACCTGAAACAACTGCCAAAGTTTTAGCGCGAATATTTTTATTACTTTCTAATTCACTAAGTTTTTGCAACAAGATTGCTGACTCTTTTGGTAACTCAATCAAATCAAGTGCCCCGTGTTTAATGGCATATTTATAATCCGCTAAATCTGCATTTGTATCGCTAACTAAAACAAATGGTGTAACGGATTTTGCTGGTAAGGGTTTATTCAATTCAAAAATAGCTAAATCCGCATTTTTTAGCTCATTAGTTTGTGAGATTGCAGCCGCGTTTACTAAGCCGATAACTTCCGTCTTGAGTTTTACATCTGAGATTGAAATCAACACCTGTGGCATCAAGGCTCCTTTATGTGGACATAAAGAATGCAAAAAATCCCTGCCGTGGCGCAAGTGGGGGTTTAATTCTGTGGATAACCATTAGCGTGCTGCAGTAGGCTCCGGATTAGTTGGCGAGAATAGTCATCTCAATCAGACGATGGGGGCAGGCATGAATAGCGAATCTTTAGAAAATCTAAGCACCGAAAGTCGGCTTTACCCACCGAGTGCCGAATTCGCCGCACAAGCAAACGCCAAAGCGCAAATGTATAGCGACGCTTCAGCCGATCGATTGAAATTTTGGGAGTCACAAGCTGAGCGACTTAGTTGGCATAAAAAATGGAATCAAATTCTTGACTGGTCAAATGCTCCTTTTGCCAAATGGTTTGTTGGTGGTGAGTTAAATGTCGCTTATAACTGCGTGGATAGACATGTTGAGTCTGGTCACGGGGATCAAGTTGCGCTCTATTTTGAAGGTGAGCCCGGAGATACGCGCACAATTACTTATGCACAACTTAAAGATGAAGTTTCAAAAGCTGCAAACGCTTTAATTGAGATTGGAATAAAAAAAGGTGATCGGGTTGCAATTTATTTACCGATGATTCCAGAAGCAACAATCGCAATGTTGGCGTGTGCACGAATTGGCGCTATTCACTCAGTAGTTTTTGGTGGCTTTAGTGCAGAAGCGCTACGTAGCAGAATTGCTGATGCGAGTGCCAAACTTGTTATTACTGCTGACGGAGGATTTCGTAAAGGAAGTGCCTTTGCCCTCAAACCAGCTGTTGATGAAGCCGTTAAGCAATCGCCCACTGTTGAAAAGGTTTTAGTTGTTAAGCGTTGCAACAATGAAGTCGCATTTACTGAAAAGGATATTTGGTGGCATGACTTAGTTGAAAAACAATCAACTAAACATACTCCTGAATTTTTTGATAGTGAAACCCCACTTTTTATTCTTTACACATCAGGCACAACCGGTAAACCCAAAGGCATTTTGCATACCTCTGGTGGTTACTTAACGCAAGCCGCATTCACTCACTTTAATGTTTTTGATTTAAAGCCCGATAAAGATATTTATTGGTGCACCGCAGATGTTGGTTGGATTACCGGACATTCTTATGTGGTTTACGGGCCCTTAGCAAATCGCGCCACACAATTAATTTATGAAGGAACACCTGACACCCCTCATAAAGCGCGCTGGTGGGAATTAGTTGAAAAATACAAAGTTTCAATTCTTTATACCGCACCAACTGCAATCAGAACATTTATGAAATGGGGCAACGATCTACCAGCCCAACACGATTTGTCGAGTTTAAAACTTCTCGGTTCAGTTGGTGAGCCAATTAATCCTGAAGCATGGATTTGGTATCGCGAAGTGATTGGTTCAGGTAAAACACCAATTGTTGACACCTGGTGGCAAACTGAAACCGGAGCAATCATGATTTCTCCGCTGCCTGGAGTTACTGAAACAAAACCTGGATCAGCCATGAAACCTCTGCCAGGAATTTCTGCCGCAATCGTAAATGACAAAGGTGAAGTTTTAGGTAATGGAAAGGGTGGATATTTAACTTTGCGAGAACCATGGCCCAGCATGCTGCGCGGGGTTTGGGGCGATAACGAAAGGTATAAAGAAACTTATTGGTCACAATATTCTGGTGTTTATTTTGCTGGCGATGGCGCAAAGTTAGACCTAGATGGTGCGATTTGGGTATTAGGTCGAGTAGATGACGTTATGAATGTTTCTGGTCATCGAATATCAACAACAGAAGTAGAAAGTGCTTTAGTTTCTAATCCAATGGTGGCAGAAGCCGCCGTGGTTGGTGCTTCAGATGAAATGACTGGACAAGCAATCGTAGCGTTTGTAATTTTGCGACAAGGCTCTGTAGAAGGCCCAGATACTGTTAAAGAATTAAGAGACCACGTTGCTAAAGAAATTGGTGCAATCGCCAAGCCTAAAAAGATTTTGATTGTGGCAGAAGTCCCAAAAACTCGCTCTGGCAAAATTATGAGAAGATTATTAAGAGACGTTGCTGAAAATAGAACACTTGGCGATGTCACTACTTTGGCAGATCCAACTGTAATGAATCTAATCAGCCAAGGAATGTCTAGCGGCAGCGAAGATTAAGGATTAAATGAATAACGAAGAAAAATCAATTCGCGCACTAATACTGCAATCAATTGATGATCTAGCCACAATTATTCAAAAAGAAATTCAGCTTGCCAAAGAGGGCATCGTTGATTCATTTAAAAAATTTACCGCCGGTAGCGCTTACTTTATTGTGGCATTTATTTTAGTAATCGTTTCGCTGTTGTTTTTACTTATTGCGGCCGCTTTTGGCTTGAGTGCCCTTGGATTACCAACCTGGGCAGCATTTTTATTGGTAGCAATCTTTATGGTGGTGTTAGCAATTTTACTTTTAGCGCTCGGCGTCAAATCATTTAAGAAAATGCGTGGCACCAAAGAAGCCAGTCAATTAGCAAAAGAAACGCGTCAATATTTAAAAGATAACATTAAGCGCCCATCACACGATGCGAGTTGGAACACTTTAGATGATTCAGAACTCCCACCAACGATTGAAAAGTTTAAAGATTTAAGTTAGTCAATTGCCGCACACCCACCGGTGTTAATTTGATCTAGTTTGCCAGCCGCATCACTAATCATTGATGTAACTTCACTAGGCGCCAAGGCGTAGCCAGTATTTTTATGAACTGCATCTGCTGCAAAAATAACTCCGTACACTTGACCATCTGAGCTCAGCAGCGGCCCACCAGAGTTTCCGGCTTTAACGTTGCCACCAAAAACAATTACTTCTCTAACAACTTCTTTTTCATTGTCAATATCTTTTCCACTTGCCGCAAAATTTGCTGCAATTACTCCGTTAGTTACCGATAGTTCGCCCCCACCTGGAAACCCGGCAATAAAACTTGTGTCATTAATTTCTACTGGGCCAATAAAAGATAAAGGTTTTCCGGTTAATCCTGGTACATAAACCACTGCAACGTCTATCTCTCGATCAATTGCAATTACCCGACCAAGATATGAACTATCCGCCCCTTCAAATGAAATATATGGTTCTGTTACACCTGCTACCACGTGCGCATTAGTTATAACGCGCTCTGGTGCTACTAAAAAACCTGTTCCACTCATTGCCGCGTTACAACTTTCGGCAATGCCATCTATTTTTACAATTGATTTTGCTGCCACTAAAACTAACTCGGGTGTTGCAATTGGCGTGACTTCAGGTGCGGCAGTATCTACTGCTTGCATGAGATTAGAGAACACTGCTGGCAAGGGGGATGAACTTATTGCGCTTTGCATAAATTCAGGAAAGCGCTTTAACTGCGCTGGCAGTCTTTCATCAAGTTCTTTATAAATAATCGAATTTTCAACTTGCGTAGCAAAAGTTTCACTACGGACATCTAATAGTGCGCTAGCCAAAGTCCAGGTAGCAACCATTACCGCACCAACTGCAACTATTAATCCGGCTAAGGCATCAAAAAATTTTAGAAAAGGAAACGGAAATAAAATAATTCGCAACATTGTTGCAACTTTTCCAAAGATAAATGACCCGATTGAAGCGCCGCCAAATATCACAAATAAACCTAAATAAGGCCTAAACGGAAGTTCAGATATTTCTAAATATTCCAAAGCGCGTGGCAATAACAACACTGCCGCAACCGCACCAACGACCAAACCAACTACCCCAAAAATAGTTTTAATTAGGCCGCGCCGAAATCCTGTCCAGCCAAATAAAATCGTGGCGGCCAATACTCCAATATCAAATATGCTCATTTAAAATCCGAATCGTTTTTAACTAATTTTAGTGCTATCGCTTTATCTATCGGGCCTTCGCCAAAGGCGGGGCAGAGATTAGAAATCGCACAAGCCCCACAGGCAGGCTTTCGTGCGTGACACCTTCTTCTGCCGTGCCAAATAATTAACTGAGATAACTCTGTCCAATATTTTGGTGCGATTAATTCGGCAATCTCAAATTCGACTTTGACCGGATCGGTTTGCTTCGTCCAACCAAACCTTCTGCTTAATCGCCCAAAATGAGTATCAACTGTTATGCCGGGCTTGCCATACGCTTCACCTAAAACAACGTTGGCAGTTTTTCTGCCAACCCCTGGAAGTTTCACCAAATCGTCCATGTTGTCGGGGATTTTTCCGCCATGATCTGCACAAACTTTTTGGGCCATATTTAAAATGCTGGTGGCTTTATTTCTAAAAAATCCAGTTGATTGCACCAGCGTTTCAAGCTCTTTTCGATTAGCACCGGCAAAAGCTTGCGCATTTTTGTATTTTTTAAATAATTCCGGGGTGACTGTATTGACTCGTTTGTCTGTGCATTGCGCGGCCAAAATAGTGGCGACTAAAAGTTGTAGTGGGTTTTTAAAGTTAAGTTCACAATGTGCGTTAGGGTAAAGCTTTTTTAGCCCCCGATAAATCTGCATTGCCCGCTTTTGCTTTTGTTCAAAAGTTTCGCTTTTAAGTCCAGCAGTTTCTTTTTTACTTGTTTTACTTGATTTAACCGCCATATCCGTAAGACTACTTCGCTGATAAACTTAAGGGGTAGCACACGCTAAAAAAGGTGAAAAATGGAAGACGTCCTCTCGCAAGCCCCGCTGTTTTTGGCCTTAGATAAAGAAGCGGCCGCAGCCTTACGTTCAACCATGATTGAGGTAAACCTCTCACGTGGTGATGAACTTTTTGTAGAGGGTGATCCCGGGGATCGTTTATATGTAATTGTTGAAGGCAAATTCAAACTTGGCACCACCTCAGGTGATGGACGCGAAAGTTTGTTGGCTGTATTAGGGCCGGGTGAAATGTTTGGTGAATTATCTTTATTTGATCCAGGCCCACGCACCGCAACTGCTACTGCCATTACAGATTCAAAAGTTTTGGGATTAGGCCATGAAGATTTAGGCCCATGGTTAGAAGGACGCCCTGGGGTAAGTAAAGCATTATTAGAAGCACTCGCGCAGCGACTACGTAGGACAAATGAAGCGCTAGCAGATTTAGTTTTTTCAGATGTGCCAGGACGCGTTGCTAAGGCTTTATTAGAATTAAGTGAAAAGTTTGGCACCCGGCGCGATGATGGTTTATATGTTTCGCACGATATGACGCAAGAAGAATTAGCCCAATTAGTTGGCGCCTCTAGAGAAACCGTAAATAAAGCTTTAGCTGAATTTGCGCAAAGAGGATGGGTAAAACTTGAGCCGCGAGCAGTGCTGTTAGTTGATACTGAGCGTTTAGAGCGTAGAGCTAGATAGTTTTAAACTTCTACGGTTAGTTCGATTTCGACCGCGGCATTTAACGGTAATACCGCAACGCCGATTGCGCTTCTAGCATGGCGCCCAGCTTCACCAAAAACCTCAAGCAATAATTCACTTGCCCCGTTTACGATTGCTGGCTGCTGCGTGAAGTCAGGCATGCTCGCCACATAGCCAACAACTCGCACAACTTGCTTGATCTTGTCTAAGTCGCCAATCACACCTTTTACCGCTGAGAGCGCATTAATTACACAAATTTTCGCGGCAGCTTTTGCGGCTTCTACTTCAATGTCTTTACCCAATAAACCAGTCGCAATTAAATTACCGTCAACCATTGGTAATTGCCCTGCTGTAAAAACTAAGTTGCCAGTTTGCTTAGCCGGTAAGTATGCCGCTAATGGCTTAGGAGCCTCGGGTAATTGAATCCCTAAAGAATTTAATTTATTTTCAATGTTTCCCATTATTATCCAATAGGTCTTTTGAAATAAGCTACTAGGTTTTCAGGATTCATCCCAGGAATTATTTGAACTAACTCCCAGCCTTCAGATCCCCAGTTGTCTAAAATTTGTTTTGTAGCGTGTACTAATACTGGCACAGTTATATATTCCCATTTTGTCATAATTAAATACTATCTTACTCTGCTACGACGAGCATTTGTTATCTCATCAAATTTAATACGTGAAAGTTTTAGTAATGCCTTCCAAGAAGAAATGTCTGGACGTCGGCGCAATAAAATTCTTCTCTCACGCTCGGTCATTCCACCCCATACCCCAAATTCAGTTTGATTATCTAGTGCTTCTGCTAAGCATTCATTTCTTACTTTGCACTGGTTGCAGAGATTTTTTACTCGATGTTGTGCTGCGCCTTGAACAAACATTTCATCAGGATTTTTCAACTGACGACAGGCGGCGGTTTCAGCCCAAGCTTTACCGAGCATTTAAAACCTCTCTTCTTAAACTTAGAAAGTGAAAATACTGCCCACTAGCGCTTAAATCTAGGGGTGGGAGGAAGTTTTTTTCAAATCCCACCTGCCCAATGAGCAATTTATAGGCGTTTTCTTTATTCTTGAGGTAGATGAATAAAAAGCGCAGGTTATTTAGAAAAATCCCAGCAAACCCATTAGTGATATTGGTGCCGGTGCTGGCAGTCAGCCTTTTGGCAGGACTCTTATTAACCGCAGCGACGCTTCCGGCTATTGCCTTGGCTAATCGAACAGTTGAGCAAGCTGCAATGGCAGTTGATACTCTTCCAATTAATTTACAAGAGCCCCCTTTGCCTGAAAGCAGTCGAATTTTGGCAGCTGACGGAACTTGGATTGCTGATCTCTATGAACAAAACCGAATTGAAGTTGGACTAAATGATGTTTCTGAATGGATGAAGTTAGCGGTGTTGGCGGTAGAAGACACTAGATTTTATGAACACCGTGGCATTGACATCATCGGCACCTCGCGCGCATTTTTAAACAATGCCATCGCAGGATCGATCGAAGGTGGTGGCTCAAGCTTAACTCAGCAATATGTAAAAAATATTTTAGTTTTATCAGCAAGTACACCTGAAGAGGTAGCGGCCGCACGCGAAGCCACCTACGCTAGAAAATTACGAGAAATGCGCTATGCACTAGCAATGGAAAAAACAAATTCTAAAGAAGAAATTTTTGAAGGATATCTAAACATCTCTTACTACGGCGCCGGTGCGCACGGTGTTGAAGCGGCTGCTCGCCGTTACTTTTCAAAATCTGCAAAAGATTTAAATATTTTAGAATCCGCCACTTTGGCCGGCGTCGTGCAATCACCCGTTAAATGGGACCCAATAAGAAACCCTGGGCTCTCTAAACAAAGACGAGACCATGTCTTAGGCCGCATGAGGGCTGAAGGATTTATCACGCAAGATCAGTATGACCAAATTATTGATATCCCCGTATCCGCTTATTTAAGACCTACTGCGATAAATAATGGTTGTACCGCCTCAGTAGCTCCATTTTTTTGCGACTATGTAATTCAAAGAATCAGAAATGATTTTGCTTTCGGAACTAATTTAGAAGAGCGCGATAAATTTTTAAGAGAATCTGGTGTGACGATTTACACCACCTTAGATTTAAAAGCGCAAGCAGCCGCACAAACTGCGGTTGAAAAATATATCCCAATTGAAGACCCAAGTAACAAAGCTGCTGCGATAAGCATGGTCGAGCCAGCAACAGGTCACATAAAAGCGATGGCACAAAATCGCCGCTGGGGCACTGACGGAATTGGTAACACTACTTATAACTACAACGTAGAGGCGGCTTACGGCGGAACCGCAGGAATGCAAGCTGGATCAACCTTCAAAATATTTACCGCAGCCGCTGCTTTAGAAATGGGATTTGGCCCGGGTACCAAATTAGACGCGACTAGCCCAAAAACTTTTGAAAACTTTGTGGCATGCGAAGTAGGTGCGCCGGCCTATGAGCCTTACACCGTTAGAAACTCCACGCGCGATGGTTATTTTGATATGAATCGTGCAACTGCTTTTTCTGTTAATACTTACTTTGTTGGATTATCTGAATTGACTGGTTTATGTCGACCAGTTGAAGTTGCAGAAGCATTAGGCGTAAGAGGTGGCAACGGCCAACCACTAGAAAGAGTTCCTTCATTCACACTTGGCACAGCACCAGTGACAACACTAATGATGGCATCTGCAGTTGGAGCTTTTGCAAATAGTGGCACTCACTGCCCACCAATTGTTTATACAAAAATCGAATCGCGTACGGGTGAGTTAATTTCAACCAACCAAAGCCCTTGCACCACAGTGCTCTCGCCTGATGTGTCAGACAACGTAGCTGAATTATTAATAAACGTAATTGATGGACCCATCGCTGGTCGCACTGGCGGAAGAATGAGTTTAGGTAGACCTGCCGGCGGTAAAACCGGAACAACAAATGACTCAGCGGCAGTTTGGTTTGTTGGTATGACTCCTGATTTAGCTGCTGCAGTTTGGGTAGGTGATCCACGCGGGGGTTACAAGTATCCGATGAAAAATATTGAAATTAATGGCAAAGTTTATGAGCAAGTTTTTGGCTCTTCAATCCCTGGTCCAATTTGGCGAGAAGCAATGCTCGGTGCACTCGAAGGGGTTCCTGAAAAATCATTTAACTTAAGCCCGAAGTTTGGTGCAAAGGATCCAGGAATTGGACCAGTTATTAATAAACCAGTTATTGAAATTGACCCTGAAACCGGTCTTCCGATTGAACCAGCAATCGAGCCAGAGCCACAAACTGAAGTTTTAGATTAATTTAATTTAATTTCTAACTAAGTGCAGCTTTAACTTTTTCAGCAATTAGCGACCCATCAAATCTTCCGGCAGTTTTAGGCTGAACAATTTTCATAACTACGCCCATTGCTTTCATGCCAGCAGCACCTGATACTGCAGCTTCTTTTATCGCAGATTGAATAATTTCATCAACTTCTGCTTCAGTTAAAGCGGCAGGTAAATACTTTTCTAAAACCACCAATTCTTCGAGTTCTTTAGTTGCAAGCTCTTGACGGTTAGCGGAGGTAAAAGCTTCGGCTGCTTCTTTGCGTTTCTTAGATTCTTTGATCAAGATATTTACTACTTCTGCGTCTGTTAATTCTCGTGCGGTCTTTCCGGATACTTCTTCATTAGTGATAGCGGATAGCGCTAAGCGCAGGGTGCCGCTCACTGTTGAATCTTTTGCCTTAATGGCTACGGCTAAATCTGCTTGTAGTTGAGCTTTTAGTGTCATAGTCATATTCTCTCGTTTCGCAGGCCAGCCGATTGCAAGGGGTTGGCCCCGTGAAACGATAAACAAGTGATTCTGCCTATTGCAAAAACCGCCTTCACCCTTGGTGCTGCCGCTTTGGCCTATAGCTGGGGTTATGAAGTTCGCAATTACAAGTTAAAAAAATATGAAATAAAACTACTTCCTTCTAGTCATCGCAATATAAATATTCTTCATCTTTCTGATTTACATCTGTCGCCTTGGCAAAAAAAATTACCAAATTGGTTAAATCAATTACCCGTCGAACCCGAT
>CAZXCT010000006.1:0-3918 GCA_964639395.1 uncultured Bifidobacterium sp. | reverse complement strand
CACCAAAAATCCGCCACCGCTGATTTACTTTTGGGTTTGACTCACGCGCCATACTTAAGAGTTTTAGATACTTACGCTGATTTAAATGCTGATTTAATTTTGGCAGGGCATACCCATGGTGGGCAAATAGGTTTGCCGTTTTATGGTGCGATTATTACAAATTGTGATTTACCAAGAGAACTAGCTAAAGGGTTAAATCGCTACAAAGATAAAACTTGGTTACATGTTTCAGCCGGCTTAGGCACATCACCATTTACCCGTGTTAGATTTTTTTGCCAACCTGAAGCCAGCTTAATCACACTAACTAGTTAACCATTGCCTCTTTAATTGCGGCTTGCTCTTCGTTTGAAATTTCAACATCACATTTTTGATTACTTATGCTTCTAATGTAAGTGCGAGTTTCACTTCGGCCATTAATTGCAGTTATAACTACTCCATCACCTTTATCGTTTAAAAGTGCGGTTGAAAAAGACATCTGCCCGCCCATATTGTTAAATGCATCAAATCGCACGGTGGCAACACGTGAAGTAACAATTGTTAGCGCATCTTTTATCTCGTCAATTTGTGCCTGCAACGCTTGATCGTCTTTGACGAACGCCTTGTTGATTTTTGCTTGTTCAGCTTTTATCTCTTTTACTTTTTCTACATACTTATTAACTGCTTCTAAAAATGACTCTTTATTACCACTTTGTTGTAAAACTAATAGTTTCTTTTTTAATCGGATTATCCAAATTAATAATCCTAAACTCAGAATTAGTGCTACCCCGCCAATTGCCAAAGCAATTGAAGCTATTTGATCGACCGGTAAAAGAAGTTCCATTAATTCTTACTTAAGCCTTAATCGCTGCATTGGTTTTAATTCGCTGTCATAAACCTTTTTGACACCATCACCCAAAGCTCGCTCAACAACTCTGATATCTCTAACCAATCTTTGTAAGCCCGCTGGCTCCACTGACGCAGCTTGATCACTACCCCACATCGCTCTATCTAGCGTCACATGTCTTTCAATAAAAGTTGCACCCAATGCCACCGCTGCCACAGTTGACTGCAATCCGGTTTCATGACCGCTGTAACCAATTGGCACTTGATATTTATCAGCTAAAACTGGAATCATTTTTAAATTCAATTCATCAGGCTCACAAGGATAAGCGCTAGTTGCGTGAGCGATTAATAACTTATCTTTGGGCAATAGTGCCACCGCTGCTTCTATCTGCTCAATGGTTGACATTCCAGTTGACATGATTACCGGTAAACCACTATCCGCAACTTTTTTAAGTAGTTCGGTATCTGTGATTGAAGCCGAAGCAATCTTTATTACTGGGTGTTTCATCTTTGCTAAAAACTCAACACTCACCACATCCCAAGGTGAGGCAAATAAATGAACGTTAAAACTGGCTGCGTGATCTGCTAACTCTTTATATTGTTCTTCTTCGAATTCAACTTTGTATCGATAATCCATATAAGTCATGGTGCCCCAAGGGGTCTCGCGCATTACGTCTCTTTGTTCAACTGGCACGCATAACTCAGGTGTTCTTTTTTGAAACTTGACGGCATCAACGCCTGCTTTAGCGCTCATACTTATAAGTTCTTTGGCAATATTCATGTCGCCGTTGTGGTTAATACCAATTTCAGCAATGACGTAAACCGGCTGACCCGGGCCGACTAAGCGGTCACCTATTTTTACGGGTTTAATCGCCATTTTATTTTTGCCTCTCTAAATAAGAAGCGATTTCGGCTAATAAGCCCTCGCCACCTCTTCTACTTAACACTACCGAGGCAACGCTTCTCGCCTCGTAAGCCGCATCGGAGGGGCAAAAACTTAATCTTGCTTTTGCCATTGCTGCCACATCGTTTATGTCATTACCGATATACCAAACTTCTTGCCAATTTAATTTTTGCTCATTGAGATACTTACTAATTGCAGCCACTTTGTCATCTAGCCCCTGCATAACGGCTATCCCCAACTTTTCACCGCGAAGTGACACAACTTTGTTGCGCTCTTTGCTTGTGATAATGACATTGATCCCAAGTTTTTTTAACCGAGCAACCGCTAAACCATCTTTGCGATTAACTACAACATTTTCTACGTTATTTGAATCCAAAGTAACAGTATCGTTTGTTAAGCATCCATCAAAATCTGTAAAAATAACTTTTGGTTTATTAGTTTTTGTAATCTTAAAATTCTTCTCAATCTCAAATCTTTCACTTAATAAGTTTGCTAGCTCTAAATCATTCTCATCATCGATCTCTATATCGGTATATGGCTCAACTAACACCGGCACGGCTTCAGCACAAAAACGATAACCTTTTTGTAAAAAATTTTTTTTGTTAAACGCATACACCGCACCAGACTCAACTACTTTTTCAGGTAACTCTTGCCGTCTTGGACGATGGTCAAATGGGTGCGCAACTGGCATCCATATTTTTTCTTTTTGCCATAAAAATCTATGCGTGCTTGCGGCAGAGAATCCAACTTTATTTTTTGCGGCAATCGCTAAACAATCTTTTATAGTCTTCGGTGAAATAAATGGTGAGGTAGCTTGCACTAAAGCAATTTGTGAATCATCTGGCCATTGAGTGCCTAAGTCTTTAATAACTTCTAAAATCACACTCTCACTCGATGATTTATCGCCTGAATTTGCACTACTTCTTTCATGCACCTGACAACCCAAGCCTTTTGCAACTTTTAAAATCTCTTGATCGTCTGTTGAAACAATTACTAAATCAACCTTCGCACTACCAGCGCTACGAACAGCTCTTTCTAAAAGCGATATGCCGCCAACCAAAGCCAAATTTTTGCGCTTTATCCCTTTACTGCCCCCGCGAGCAGGAATTATCACTATTTGCATTTGACCCTAGTCTCGCACGCACCGCCTTGAACTGACTTATTACATCAATGAAAGAATGTCCGGTGGAGGGCTCGCCTAGTGGCCGATGGCGCCGGTCTTGAAAACCGGTAGGAGTTCACGCTTCTCGTGGGTTCAAATCCCACGCCCTCCGCGCCTGGAGGCGTCGCCTAGTCCGGTCCATGGCACCCGCCTGCTAAGCGGGAGGGGGATAAAACCTCCACGAGGGTTCAAATCCCTCCGCCTCCGCCAGGTAATGTACGAAACCGAGCGCCCGTAGCTCAACGGATAGAGCATTTGACTACGGATCAAAAGGTTAGGGGTTCGAATCCCTTCGGGCGCGCTTTCAGTATTTTACATTTAATTTGCGGACTAAACTACCAAAATGTTAGTTTTATTCATTCATCATTCATATTTAATATGTTAGGTATTTGTCTCGCACTACTATTCAATTGGCTACTAACGAAGGTAGGTTTTAGAGTAAATGGATAACAAAGATTTAGCACTCAATTACTACTTAAGTTTTGAAAATTTATCTGCCTGGTTAACCCCTACTTTTGTGTCCACACATTCAGCAACTCTTTCAGATTCCGTTCAAGAAGAGGAGGTAGCGTGGAGAAAATCAACAAATAAAATACTAACTGAAAGCTTTTTAAAATTAATTGAAAAAACAAGTTGTGATGCATTTATAGAGTTAGGTGCATTTGATGGTTCTATGTCATTAAAAGTAGAAAATCTAGGTATTCATAACATAGTTGCTTTTGAAGCTAATCCCTACACATACGATAAATTTAAGAATAATTTTGTGGATTCTTCTGTTAAATACATTAACCTTGGAATCAGTGGCAAGGAAGACACTCTCGATTTAAAAATTCCTAAACATCAGGATTCCCTAGAATTACCCAATAGTTCCATGTTACGTAGATCGGAAAATTCAGATTTTACAAAAGTGCAGGTCGAATGCATTGGTCTAGATCAAATTACTGCACATACCAAAAATCCATTCAAAAAAGGGGCACTTTGGGTCGACCTTGATGGTTTAGCTTATGAAGTCTTATCTGGAAGTAATTCT
>CAZXCT010000005.1:0-32448 GCA_964639395.1 uncultured Bifidobacterium sp. | reverse complement strand
TCTTGGTGGAACGATTTCACCAATAATTGCTCAAGCGAGTACAAAGAAGCCACCAGCACCCAAAACTTGAATTGCCCTGAAGCTAGCTAATTGATACATCGAATTTGCAAAAGCGCTTAATAAAGATCCAATAATAAAAATAGAAATAGCCCAGTTATAGAGCGGCTTTCGTCCGAAAATATCGCTGAGTTTTCCATAAATTGGTGTAGTGATAGTTGAAGTTATTAGATAAGCGGTTGTTGCCCAGGCCTGAATTGAGAGTCCTTGCAAATCATCACCAATAGTTCGGATGGCGGTGGCCACAATGGTTTGGTCCAAGGCGGATAAAAACATTCCCAGCATCAGACCTATTAATACAGTCTTTATTTGAGTGTGCGCTAGATAAGAAGTATTCGCTTGGGTTGAATCAGAATTTGACAAAGTAGCCTTTCAAAGACGCCATAACCCTATCGCTAGTTAATCAATCATGCTGCAGCAGCAATATTTGAAAGTCCTCTAAAGTATGAGAATGCTCAAAAAGACGCTTAGCTGTGTCGGGATTTTTATATTGATTTTCTCAGGCACGGCAAATGCACAGACCGAGGTAGACATTAATGCGGTGCCAATAATTTCAGATTGGGTGCTAAAACCTTCTGGTCTTAAAAAAATTGATGCAGGTGCAATTGAACAAGCAATCGGAGATTGGCAAAATGCCTCAGGGCTTGAAGCGGATGCCACATTAGTAATCATGGACGCCTCTGATGGTGAATTACTTTATGGCTATAACCCAAATGAAATGCAAACTCCGGCGTCTGTCACAAAATTATTTACTGCTGTAACGGTGGCATCGCTACTTGATCCAGACGCAAAGCTTGTAACGCGTGTAAAATATCGCACCGGCACTGTTTACTTAGTTGGGGCAGGCGATCCGCAATTTGGTGCTCGCAAAAATGATGGGCCAGTCAGTTTAGAAGCCTTAGCGCAATTAGCAGCGATTCGACTAAAAGAGTTATCTATAAATACAGTCAAAGTCAAAATAGATGATTCAATTTTTGAGCCCCTACAAGTACCAAATGATTGGCTCGATACGTATCTTGCCTCAAGTGAAGCACATCCAATAACGGCATTAAATTTGGACGATCCAACCGCACCACGCCAGGCACCCAAAGATCCATCTTTAGTGACAGGTGAAAAATTTGCTAACTTTTTACGTGCGAGCGGTATTTCTGTAACAGGCCAAGTAACTAGAGAAGATACCCCTGAGCTAGCACGAGAAATTGCGCAAATGCAATCAAAATCAATAGCACAAATAATTGAAGATACGCTTTATACCTCTAATAATCAAGATACAGAAATTTTGGCAAGATTGGCCGCAGCTGTTGCCTCTGATTCAACTGATACCACCACAACAATGCAATTAATTAAGAACATAAACGAAAGTTGGGGAGTTGACGCACAAGAGTTAGATTTAAATGACGCAAGTGGCCTCAGCAGAACAAATTTAATTTCTGCAGCTAATGCGGCTACCTTATCTCGTGAAATTTTGTTTTCAAAAGAGCCAATAAATTTAATTCAACCAAAAAATAGAATTTCTATCACAAAACCACCAGGCGCTTTTATGCCTGATCTGTGGCCAGTTATGACAGGGCTACCACCAGCGCGTTCGCTTGGAACAATGTATAAAAGACTTGCCAATAGTACGGATCTTGCAAAGGGTGTAACGCGTGCAAAAACTGGCACACTACGCGAAGTGATTGGCCTCTCTGGAACTATTCAAACTCAAGATGGCGGATTGGTTAGTTTTGCTGTTATGGCTAATCAAGCTAACTCGCGCACCTCAACCCGCAACAGCGTTGATGACTTGATGAATGCTATTGCAAGTTGTGAATGTGTTTTAAAATGATTGGTAAAAATGAATAACATTTTGCCGCCAGTTGAATTAACTAATGCTGTAGAGCACATTTTGAAAACACTTCAACCTGGCGAGCGAGTGTTAGTGGCCTGCTCGGGTGGGGCGGATTCATTGGCCTTGGCTTGGGTTACCAATTTTGTCGCAAAGAAGCATGAAATCTTTGTAGCTGCCTTAGTCGTTGATCATCAATTATTTGATGGGTCTAATCAAGTAGCACTAGATGCAAAATCTAAATTACATGAAATTGGTATAAGCGAAGTTGAAATAGTAAAAGTTAATGTCGAAAAATCTGCTGATGGGGTAGAAGCGGCAGCAAGACAAGCGCGCTATGGCGCATTAAATGCCCACGCCACAAAAATCGCAGCAAAACTAATTTTGCTTGGCCATACCCAAGAAGATCAAGTTGAGACAGTTCTGATGCGGCTAACTCGCGGTAGCGGTGCTCGTTCTCTTCAAGCGATGGCTGAGATTTCTGAAAACTTTGCTAGACCTTTTTTACATTTAAGAAGAGACTTGGTCAGAGACTGCTTGAAAAAAATAAATATTCAGGCTTGGGAAGACCCCATGAATTATTCTGACAAATTTTTACGAAGCAACATTAGAAACCAGCTGTTACCAGTCTTGGCAAAAGTGCTTGGTGAGGGGATTTTTGATTCTATAGATAAATCAGCAAGGCAGTTGAGAGATGACAATGCTGCCTTAGATTTGATAACGCAGCAGACTATGGCTTTAAACGCAATTGATAAATTGGCGGATGTTGAAATATTGGCGGCGCTGCCTAAAGCAATCCGGACAAGAATTATTAGAAAAATGATGTTGAATGCCGGTGCTCCTGCCGCCGCTTTGGCTAATTCTCACATTGAGGCCGCAAATAATTTAGTTGTCAATTGGCACGGTCAAGGAGCGGTGGCTTTGCCCGGTAAGTTATGGGCAACAAGAAAATCAGGCAATTTGATTATTGAAAACAGCAACTGAAAGGGACTCATGGACGCGCAAGATATTCAGAAAGACCTGCTTACTGAACTTGTATCAGAAAAAGAAATTCACGCGCGACTAAAAGAGATTGCAGCAGAAATTGAAGCTGATTATGAAGGTAAAGATTTACTTTTAGTTGGGGTCTTAAAAGGCGCAATTATGGTGGTAGCCGATTTGGCTCGTGCGATGTCTCGCCACGTTGAGATGGATTGGATGGCGGTTTCTTCTTATGGGTACGGAACAACTTCAAGCGGAGTTGTTAGGATTTTAAAAGATTTAGATAAAGATATAAAAGATAAAAACGTTTTAATTGTTGAAGATATTGTGGACTCGGGGTTAACTCTGTCTTGGCTTCAAAAAAATCTTGTATCTCGTGGGCCTGCTTCAGTTGAAGTAATGGCGTTACTGCGCAAACCAGAAGCCTTGTCGGTAGATCTCGAACCTAAATACATCGGATTTGACATTCCAAATGAATTTGTTGTTGGTTATGGACTTGATTATGCCGAGCGATATAGAAATCTTCGTTCGGTGGCGAGTTTGCATCCAGACGTATATTCTGGCAACTAACCCCATCTAATAGCATTAGTAGCGAAATCAAGAAAATAAATATAGGAGGTAAGGCGTTAGTACGCCTTTGACATGAAAGTAAAAAAGTATTTAAAGGGTCCAATATTCTGGATTTTTATTGCAGTATTTTTAATTTTAGTAGGTAGCAACGTTATTTCATCAGCAAACGCAGCAAAAGAAATCACTACCGCAGAGGCTGTGTCTGCCATAACAAACAATGAAGTATCAAGTGTGAAGTTAATAGATCGTGATCAAAGAATTGAGTTAGTTTTACGCGACGGGACAAAAGTCCAATCAAAATTCATTACGGGTCAAGGTGTTGAACTTCAAAAATTTTTACAAAGCAAAGTTGATGCAGGTGCCCTTCCGCGAGACGGATATGACGCGATTGTGCCGCAAGAAAATCTCTTTGTAAACCTGCTTGTTTCGTTGATTCCAATCGCAATAATTGTTTTAATTTTATTTTTCTTTCTTTCGCAAATGGGCGGCGGAAACCGCTTGATGGCGTTTGGTAAGGCAAAAGCGAGATCTTTAAATAAAGATATGCCCAAAACAACGTTTGCCGATGTGGCAGGTGCAGACGAAGCAGTTGAAGAGTTAGAAGAAATTAAAGAATTTTTAGCAGAGCCAGCAAAGTTTCAAGCACTCGGAGCAAAAATCCCGACAGGTGTATTGCTGTATGGCCCACCTGGAACCGGAAAGACTTTGTTAGCTCGCGCAGTTGCCGGAGAAGCGGGTGTTCCATTTTTTTCAATTTCAGGTTCTGATTTTGTTGAAATGTTCGTCGGCGTTGGAGCCAGCAGGGTGCGGGATCTTTTTGAGCAAGCTAAGCAAAGTGCACCAGCAATTATTTTTGTTGATGAAATTGATGCAGTAGGTAGACAGCGTGGTGCTGGACTTGGTGGCGGTCATGACGAACGTGAACAAACATTAAACCAGTTGCTAGTTGAGATGGATGGATTTGATGTTTCAGTAGGCGTAATTTTAATTGCGGCAACTAACCGGCCCGATGTATTAGACCCAGCGTTATTGCGCCCAGGAAGATTTGATCGCCAAATTGCGGTAGAACGACCAGATTTAAAAGGAAGAGAACAAATTTTGCAGGTACATGCAAAAGACAAACCAATTTCTAAAGAAGTTAATTTAATGGATGTGGCTCGCCGTACGCCTGGATTTACTGGAGCAGATCTGGCAAATGTCTTAAATGAAGCGGCGCTCTTAACCGCGCGCGAGAAAAAACAAAAAATTGATCGATTAATTATGGATGAAGCAATCGATCGAGTAATTGCTGGGCCACAGAAGAAAACTCGATTAATGAGCGAGAAAGAAAAGCTAATTACCGCCTATCACGAAGGTGGACACGCTTTAGTTGCAGCAGCCTTGCCTGATTCAGATCCCGTTCACAAAATAACCATAATGCCGAGAGGTCGTGCTTTAGGTTACACAATGGTGTTGCCTGAAGAAGATAAATATTCAAATACCAGAAATCAAATGCTGGATCAATTGGCTTACATGTTAGGCGGAAGAGCCGCCGAAGAAATGGTATTTCATGACCCAACAACCGGCGCTAGTAATGATATTGAAAAAGCAACTCAAGTTGCTAAAGCAATGGTTACTCAATATGGAATGAACGAAAAATTAGGTGCAATTAAGTATGGATCAATTGGACAAGATGTTTTTCTTGGTAGAGATTTAATGCATCAAAAAGATTATTCAGAGTCAATTGCTGCAGTGATTGATGAAGAAGTTAGAACTTTAATTGATAACGCGCATCTTGAAGCTTACAAAATACTTGAAGTAAATAGAGCCGTGCTTGATCAATTGGTGGTTACCTTACTTGAGAAAGAAACCTTGAATAAAGAGGAAGTTGCCGAAATTTTCAAAAAATTAAAGCGCCGTCCTGCCCGACCAGCTTGGACTGGTTCCATAAAGCGGAAACCATCAAACAAACCACCGGTAAAAGTAACCAAAAAAACTCTGCAAAAGAAAAAAACTGATACACGGGTAGCCAAACCCAAGGCTAATAAACCAAAATAGTGAAGATGGAAGAGACTCGCATCAGCCCGACGGCTGATCCACTTGCTGATATTGACCCCAGTCAAAGAAGTCCGTTTGATTCAAAGCGAATTGAAAACGCGATACGAGAAATATTAATTGGGATAGGTGAAGACCCTGATCGCGATGGTTTACGAGATACCCCAGCGCGCGTAGCGCGCGCCTATCAAGAAATGTATGGCGGATTATTTCAAACTCCTGAAGAAGTTTTAGCCACTACTTTCGACCTAAATCATAATGAATTAGTTTTAGTGCGAAATATTAAAGTCTTTTCTACTTGCGAACATCATTTACTTCCGTTTGTGGGGACAGCCACAGTTGGATATATCCCAAATAAATCAGGAAGAATTACTGGCCTTTCGAAACTAGCCAGATTAGTAGATGTGTACGCCAAGCGTCCCCAGGTTCAAGAAAGATTAAATTCACAAGTCGCTGACGCCTTAATGAGAATCCTTGAGCCAAGTGGAGTAATAGTTGTTATGGATTGTGAACACTTTTGCATGAGTATGCGTGGAGTAAATAAGTCTGAGGCAAGAACTACCACTTCTGTAGTCAGAGGTGCCTTAAAAGATCCAGCGCTCAGACATGAAGCATTGACTCTAATCACTCAAAAGATATGAGTTTTGCTGAGATTGGATTAGATTTAGCGCGCACTCATATCTTTGGCATTTTAAATGTAACTCCAGACTCATTTTCTGATGGCGGAAATTTTTTAGATCCTGAGCAAGCAATTCTTCAAGCTAAAAAATTAAAAAATGAAGGTGCTGATGTTATAGATGTGGGCGGTGAATCAACTAGACCTGGCGCTGCGCGTATATCTGCTCAAGAAGAATTGAAAAGAGTTCTTCCAGTGATTGCAGCATTGTCAAGTGAGAATTATTTAGTAAGTATTGACACAACACGGGCAGAAGTGGCAGAAGCAGCAGTAATTGCTGGGGCCAAAATTGTAAATGACGTGAGTGGCGGAAGGTCAGACCCGCTGATGTTCAAAAAAGTGAGTGACTTGAATGTTGCTTATATTTTGATGCATTGGCGAGCACAATCTAAACAGATGGATGACTTAGCTATTTATAAAGATGTAATTAACGAGGTATCTGCTGAAATTAACTCTCAAATAGCGCTAGCACTCGCCGCTGGCATCAAAAAAGAAAATTTAGCAATTGATCCTGGTTTAGGATTTGCTAAAAATCCACAACATAATTGGGATATTTTAAATAATATAGACAAAATAAAAAATATCGGGTTTCCGGTATTAGTTGGGCATTCTAGAAAGCGATTTATAAGCGAGCTAACTCCTAACCATAAAGATGATATGGAATATAAGGACTCAGTGACTGCAGCAATTACCTACCAATTAGCACTAAATGGAATATGGGCAGTGCGGGTACACCAAGCAAAACCAAATTTAGCCGCTATAAGTGCTGCCAATAGACTTAAACCTAAATTATAGAAGAGTAAAATGTTAATACAAATTAAAGGAATTAGTGCATTTGGGTTTCATGGTGTATTTGATCATGAAAAAATAAATGGGCAAGAATTCATAGTGGATGTAGAGCTTTCTTATAATGCAAGTCAAGCATTAAAAACTGACAATGTTAATGACGCAGTAGATTATGGTGCGGTAGTAATTTTAGTAAAAAAAATTATAGAAAATACTCGTAGAGATCTAATTGAAGTCTTAGCAGATGATGTAGCAAATAAAGTATTAGAGATAAATTTAGTTGACAGTGTAAAAATAACCTTACATAAACCCTTTGCCCCGGTTGAGGTCAAAGTCAGCGATATTGCTGTCATTGTTGAAAAAAAGAAATGATAGCTGTTGTCGCGTTGGGCTCGAATCAAGGCGATCGGGCAAATTATTTAAGAAACGCCTTAAATGAAATAAAAAATAATTCTTTACTTAAAGTGTTAAAAGCATCAAAGCTATATCAAACAATGGCAGTGGGTGGGGTGGCGCAAGCACCATTTTTAAATGCCGTTATTGAGATTGAAGCAGCCATGACCCCACACGAACTACTTAAATTCTTACAAACGGTGGAGCATAAGAATTTTAGAGAGAGAAACATAAAGTGGGGTGATCGCACCTTAGATCTTGATTTGATTGCGTGTGATGAATTAGAAATTGATTCTGAAGATTTAATCCTGCCGCACCCTTTAGCGCATGCACGTGGATTTGTATTGGTACCGTGGGTAGAAATAGATCCTGAGGCAGTACTTAAAAACTTCGGCCAAATTAAGATGTTACTTAGTAAAATTGATGTCTCTGACGTCGTAGCCTTAGAAGATTTTTAGGGGAAGAGTGAAACCAACAAAGCAATCTAATTTGATTCTTATTTTTTTGATTGGTCTTACGCTTGGATACTTTGGGGCTAGCATTTATGAAAATCTCACAAGTCGCTTAATAAATATTTATTTAAATACCGCATTAGTCATTCTTATTTTAGACATAGCAATATTTTTTTGGGGTATGAATTTTAGAAATCGACTAAAACCAAAATCAAACTTAAGGCCAGTCCCTGCGATTGTTGCGGCTCGAACAGTCGCGCTGGCGATGGCGGCTAGTCGTACCGGGGCCATCTTGGCTGGTTTCTATTTAGGAGTTAGTTCATTTTTTATCCCTTATTTGAGCAATCCTCAAATTATTCAACGCCTTACAAATTCTGCAATATCCACTGCGGTGAGCGTGGGCTTACTATTTTTGGGTTTATGGCTAGAGCGGATTTGTCAGGTACCAAAATATGGCGATGATGAAAAATCTTCACCTCAATAGTGACTATTAGGCTTGTCTGATGGCGCTATTGGTTAATTCAAATTTACAATTAAGAAATTCTTTAGCTTCACTGGGCAATAATGTCGCGCTGGTACCCACCATGGGGGCACTCCATGATGGTCATGCTGAACTTATTAAATTAGCAAGAACTAAAGTCGGACCAAACGGCTGTGTTGTCGTTAGTGACTTTGTTAACCCAACTCAATTTACTGAGCAAGAAGATTACCTGAATTACTTAACCGACATCAAAGAAGATTTTTTAATAGCTACAAGTGCGGGTGCAAATATTTTATGGGCTCCGAATAAAGAAGATATTTACCCAAATGAAGAAATTAAAATGCTTAATAGTGGATACTTAGGCGAAATTTTAGAAGGTAAAGACAGGCCAGGACATTTTGATGGTGTGATAACAGTTTTAAATCGACTATTTGAATTAGTGATGCCTAAGTATGTAATTTTTGGGCAGAAAGATTTACAACAAATTTTAGTGGTAAAAGAGTTTTTAAAGAGCCAGAATATTCCGATCGACCTAATAGCTGCCTCGACTGTGCGTGAAGCCGATGGTTTAGCGCTTTCTTCTCGCAATGCCCGCTTAAGTGCCCATGAGAGAGAGTTAGCAAAAAAGATTCCAATTGCTTTGGCACAAGGTTATGAGGCGGCGGTGGGTGGAGCTCGAATTGTAGATATTAGGCAACAAGTGCGCGATGCTCTGACACATCCTGAAATAACCATTCACTACGTCGAGTTACTAGATGAAAAGTTAGAAACTTTAATTGATAAAAATGGGTGGTTATTAGTTGCAGTGACTATTGGTACTACCAGGCTGATAGATAACAGTTTCATTCCGCTAGGAATTAAAAATTGCTAAAAATTATTGAAAAACTGCATCACGCAAAACCAGGCTGGCAGGTGCAAGCGGACGTTGTAGTTATCGGATCAGGAATAGCTGGATTAAGCGCCGCAATTTCAGCGCGTAAAAAAGACTTAACAGTTTTATTATTAACAAAAGATCTACTTTCAACTGGGTCTACTGCCTGGGCGCAGGGTGGAATTGCTGCGGCATTAGGGCCAAAAGATTCGCCAGTTCAACATTTAATCGACACCTTAGAAGCAGGCGCTGGATTATGTAATGAAGCGGCGGTAAAAATATTAGTTGAAGAGGGCCCAGCCGCAGTTCGCAATTTGATTTCTTTGGGCACAGAATTTGACTTAGATTCACAAGGCAATGTTGCTTTAACTCGTGAAGGTGGCCATCGCCAAGACAGAATTGCCCATGCTGGTGGGGACGCCACTGGTGCTGAGATATCACGAGCGTTAGTGTCAAGTGTTTTAGCAGATCCTAAAATTAAAATATTTGAACATGCACTGGTTTTAGATTTATTAAAAGATAAAAATCAAAAAGTATGTGGCGTTACTTTGCATGTGATGGGTGAAGGGTTTATTGATGGGGTAGGAGCCGCACTGGGCAGAGCAGTAGTAATTGCCACTGGTGGATTAAGTGCGGTGTTTGAGCAAACCACCAATCCGCTGGTAGCAACCGGAGACGGAGTGGCTTTGGCATTAAGAGCTGGTGCCAGTGTTGCGGATTTAGAGTTTGTGCAATTTCACCCAACTGTGCTTTGGGTCGGTAACGAAGCAAGAGGCTCTCAACCATTAATAAGTGAAGCGGTAAGAGGTGAAGGTGCATTTTTAATCAATGAACGTGGTGAGCCATTTATGCAAAATGTTCATCCCATGAAAGATCTGGCACCGCGAGATGTTGTAGCACATGCAGTTGTTGAAGAAATCAGAAAATCTACTCAGGGACATATTTGGCTTGATGGTAGAAATTTAGGAAAAGAGACTTGGAATAAAAGGTTTCCAAATATTTTGGCTTCATGCAGAAAGTTTTCAATAAATCCTGTTACGGATTTGATACCAGTAGTACCTGCGGCACATTACTCAATGGGTGGAGTACAGACAGATATGTCCGGAAAAACATCTGTAGCCGGATTATTTGTAGTTGGCGAAGCGGCAAACACTGGAGTCCATGGCGCTAATCGGTTAGCCTCAAATAGTTTGCTAGAAGGTTTAGTTGTAGCAAATCGCTTGGAACAACATTTTATTAACTTGCCTAAGCAAACTGAACCGCTTGAATCAAATAAAAAAGCTAGCTTGATTAATGGAGAACTGCGTAGACCGATAAATCAGATAACTACGCAAGGTGCTGGCGCAATCAGAGATGAAATTGGCCTTAAAGCCACCCTAACTAATTTAGAAGAACTTTCAAATCTCACCACCACAGAAGGATCCACCCAAGCCTGGGAGGCAACTAATTTATTTACCGTCAGTGCATTTATTGCCAGCGCAGCATTAATGAGAAAGGAAAGTAGAGGCGCTCATTGGCGTCAAGACTTTCCAAAATTGGATGAAAAGAATTGGCTCGTTAGAATTAAAGGTGAAATTGAGGATGGAAAAATAAAATTATCAACAGAGCAATTAAATTCAACGGCAGTAAGCAATGAACGCTAGATCAGCATTAGTGAATCAAGGTTTAAACCCTGATTTAGTGCAAGCAATTGTCGAGTTAGCACTTAGCGAAGATTTGGCTGATGGCCCAGACGTTACAACATTAGCAACCATACCTAAAAACCATAAATCAGTTTTAAACTTAGTTGCGAGAAATTCTGGCGTCATCGCAGGTGCTCAGGTTGCACGATTAGTGTTCGAATTACTTAGTGATGAGATAAATGTAAAAGTTCACGTTAATGACGGCGAAGCCGTAACTGCAGCAGAAGTAATTATTTCAGCAACTGGCCCAACTCAAACTTTACTGACCGCTGAAAGAACTGCATTAAATTTTTTAACACATTTAAGCGGAATTGCTACCTTCACAAATAAATGGGTACAGGCAGTGTCAGCAACAAATTGTAAAATAAGAGATACCCGAAAGACAATTCCTGGGCTGCGTCATCTACAAAAATATGCTGTGCGGTGTGGTGGTGGAGTAAACCATCGAATGTCACTCAATGACGCGGCTTTAATAAAAGACAATCACGTTTTAGTTAGTGGATCAGCAGCAGCCGCTTATGAAAATGTTAAAAAAAGCGTTTCTAATCAAACAATTCAAATCGAAGTTGATTCTTTAACTCAAATACCAGAAGCAATTAAAGCTGGCGCAAAATTTATTTTATTAGACAACTTTTCAGTTAGTGATATGAAAATAGCCGTTGAAAAGTATGCCAAAGACGTCAAGTTCGAAGCAAGTGGTGGACTATCACTTGAAACGGCAGCGGCGGTGGCAAGTACTGGTGTCGACTATCTGGCAATCGGGGCGCTAACCCACTCTGCTCCTAATTTAGATATTGGGGCAGACTTAGTTTTAAGCGAAAAGGATTAGATTTTGTTATTAGCAATTGACGTGGGCAACACCAATATCGTAATTGGGTTATTTGATTCTGAGAAATTAAAGAAATCTTGGCGAATCCAAACGGATCCAAAAGCTACTGCGGATGAATTAAATCTAACTTTCAAAAATTTATTAAGCGATCAACCCGCAATTAATGCAATCGCGTTATGTGCAACGGTTCCAGCAGTTTTGGGCGAATTACGAAAAATGCTATCAAAGAACTTTTCAAATATTAAGACAGTAATTATTGAACCTGGTATAAAGACTGGCGTACCAGTTTTAATTGACAACCCGAAAGAAGTTGGCGCTGATCGCATCGCGAATTCACTGGCTGTTTTTACCAGACATGGTGGCCCGAGTGTAGTGGTTGATTTTGGAACCAGCACAAATTTTGACGTGGTAAGTGCACAAGGTGAGTTTTTAGGCGGCGCACTTGCTCCGGGGATTGAAATTTCACTTGACGCCTTGGTGACGAGAGCAGCGCAGCTGAGAAAAGTTGAGTTAACTAAACCCAGAAGCGTCATCGGAAAGGGAACAGTCGAAGCCTTGCAATCAGGTGCACTTTATGGATTTGCGGGGCAAGTTGATGGAATCGTTAATCGAATTAAAAAAGAGCTTGGTGAATTAACTGCAGTAGTGGCTACTGGCGGATTAGCCAGCTTGGTTGTGAGTGAGAGTGAGACCATCACACATCATGAACCTGATTTAACTTTGGAAGGGTTGCGACTGGTTTTTGAAAAGAACCGATAGCCTAATGTCCTTATGAGTGAAGAGTTAAGCGAACAAGAGCAAATCCGTCGAGAGAAATTAACAGCAATTAAGAATGCTGGAATTGACCCCTACCCGGTCGGGTTTTTTCCGGATCATAGTTTGGCGCAAATAAGAAATGAATTTAGTGAGCTACCAGCTGAGTCAAAAACCGGAAAAACTGTTTCAATTGCTGGGCGCATCATGCTCAATCGTGTTACCGGAAAATTAATTTTTGCAACCATAAGAGAACTTGGCACCGATCTTCAAATCATGGTGGCAGCAGATGTCGTAGGTGAAAATGAACTTGAGCGCTGGAAAGAACAAATTGATCTAGGTGACTTAGTAGGTATTAGCGGTGAAGTTGTTACGACTAAGCGTGGGGAATTAACGGTCAAGGCAAGTAGTTGGATATTAACCGCTAAATCGCTTCGCCCGCTGCCAGATAAACATAAAGGTCTAAATGATCCCGAAGCACGTGTGCGCCAAAGGTATGTGGATTTACTAGTGCGCGACGAGGCTCGTGAGATGCTAAAAATTAGAACATCGGTAGTTGCCAGCATTAGAAACTCATTGACAAAAAGAGGTTTTACTGAAGTTGAAACACCTATGTTGCAAGTTTTGCATGGAGGGGCAAATGCCAGACCATTCAAAACTCACATCAATGCCTACGACATGGAGCTTTATTTAAGAATTGCCCCCGAACTATATTTAAAACGGTTGCTCGTTGGGGGAGTAGATAAAGTTTTTGAAATTAATAGAAATTTCAGAAATGAAGGTGCGGATTCATCACATAATCCTGAATTTACGATGTTAGAGATGTATGAAGCATATGGCGATTACACCACCATGCAGAATCTAACTCAAGCAATTATTCAAGAAGCGGCAGAAGCAGTATATGGAAAGCAAATAGCCCGACATGTTGATGATGAGGGCAATGTAACTGAGCATGACATAAGTGGTAATTGGCCACGAATTAGTGTTTATGCTGGATTGAGTGAAAAAATAGGTGAAGAGATTTCTTCAAAGACTACAGCTGCTCAATTAGTTAAATTTGCTGAAAAATTTGAGATAAAGATTGATCCAAAATGGGCACGCGGGCAAATAGTTTTAGAGCTTTATGAACATTTGCTAGAAGACACAACTAAGACACCTGTTTTCTATGCCGACTTTCCAAAAGATGTGTCACCCTTAACTCGGGCGCATCGCACAGATCTTGATTTAGCCGAAAGATGGGATCTAGTCGCCTTTGGTGCTGAAGTGGGAACTGCCTACACCGAGTTAAATGATCCAATAGAGCAAAGAAAAAGATTGACAGAGCAATCATTATTAGCAGCCGGTGGAGACGCCGAAGCGATGGTGGTTGATGAAGATTTTCTACGCGCATTGGAGTACGGGATGCCTCCAGCTGGCGGGCAAGGTATGGGAATTGATCGAGTGCTAATGATGTTGACAGGTCGTGGAATTAGAGAAACAGTTTTGTTTCCGTTGGTGAAGCCTAATTAAATATGGCAACGATTCGCCCGGCTACAACTCAAGACGTAAGTGATATTCGTAAATTAGTTGACATCTATGCACCAGACCGTAGGTTGTTATCCAAAGCTACTGTCACACTTTATGAAGATGTGACAGATTTTTTAGTAATAGTTGAGGCTGGCCAGGTAATCGGTGCTGGCGCTGTGCATGTTATGTGGGAAGACTTAGCAGAAGTACGCACGGTAGCGATATTTCCGCAATATCAGAAAAAAGGCTATGGCAAACAACTTCTTCAAGCCTTGCTTGATAGAGCACAGCAGTTAGGTGTAAAAAGAGTTTTTTGCTTAACTTTTGAAACAAAATTTTTTGCTTCTCAAGGATTTAAAGAGATTGAGGGCACACCGGTAGAGCCAATTGTTTATCAACAGTTACTTGAGTCTTATGACGTTGGAGTAGCTGAGTTTTTAAATTTGGATAAGGTTAAACCAAACACACTTGGCAATACCAGAATGATTAAGACCCTTTAACAAGCTAAAAGTATTTTTTGTAAAGTTGCTAACTCTGCTTTATCTATTGTTAATTGCCACTTATGCTTAATAGTTACCCAAGTTGTGGCATACCAACAATGAGTCTGCTCCAACGGTGGAAGCCAGTCAGTTGGGTCTAGATCACTCTTATTTCTGTTTGAACTTCTACTAACTGCTATTAAGGTGTCAAAATCCGTTAAATCATTAGCAAAATTAGTTCGGGTGGTTTGATCCCATATGAATGCGCCTGAATCCCATGCCTCTGCAAGTGGTACAAAGTGATCCACATCTAGTTCTTGCGGGTTGGTAGTTTCTACACCGTCATAAATAGAAATCCATTTGCCGCTTAAGACTTTACATGCTTCACCCATTGTCACTGGCGCCAAAGATTCAAAGATTAAAACTTCTTTACGAGTGTCGCAACCATCTGAGTCAAAATCTGACCAGTTATTCATAAAGAGTTCTCGCTGGTATCCCTCACGCTGTTCTTCACTAACCACTAAAGAATTAAGTAAATCAACCACCAGAGCTTGCATTGGGGTTTGAGTGAGAGTTTCTTTTGGCTGAGTAATTTCTGAAATAGCGAGAAGAGGCGGTGCAATTACAGCTGCTAGCTCAGGCTCGGATTGATTTATTGAAGATAAAATGAAAACAAAAGCACCGCCAATAATTAGGGGCAATCCAATTTGATTTCTAGTTGGCATAACTCAAAGGTAATAGTTTTAACTGATGATCGTTGAGTTTTCCACAGTTAGGTGATTTTTAGCGGCGCCTGTTGATACTTAGGGATTAAAACCCCAATGCATTCAAATGAATTTGGCTTAATTCGATATATAGCATTTTGCCCATATCTTTTGCACACATCAAACAATTTTTCTTGATGAATTAGATTAATTGCAAATCCATCCTCAGACCATTTTGATTTTGGATCATAACCACGGGCAGAATAAACTGTTGACCCTAGGCGAACCAGTAAACCTTTTAAATCTTTATTTCTCTTTTCATTTTCAGTGCTAGAAAGATTTTGGCTACGGGGATTTGCAGCAGTTAGAATTATTAGTCCTTCTTCTTCGAAAGGCCATTCACCTACAGGTTTATCAGACGCCTGAATTGTCCAGGTTTTTTCACCGTTGCTGACTTCTACCAGTGTCTTCATGTAGAAATCCCAAACATCGCTCATAGTTGCTTATCCTAATACTCTTAATAAATTGACTGAAGGCGCATTAGATTTACATCGCTATGTAGGTAGCGCCTCTAGATTTTCACTGAAGCGGCAATCTGGAAATTTTGAACATCCTTTAAATTGCCCACCAGAATATTTATTTTTAATTACTACTAATCCCACCCCACATTTAGGGCAAACTGTTTTTATTTTTACATCTAGTCCTGCCGATGATTTACTTATAGTGAATTTGTTTAAAGTTGCGTCACTAGCAATAGTAGGAAAATCTGCCACTGAGGCCAAAGAGATTCCTTCACGCTCTTTAATTAACATTTCTACCTCAAAAAGTTGCGGCGGCATCCAGGCTTGAGTTAAATCTATATTTATTACCGAACCACTAAAGGCACGCATTTCTACTACGTTTCTTAAAAAATATAGTTGCAAAAGCGAAGCAAATACCGCGGTGGTGGCGGCAGTGTCATGAAGCGCACTGTGCGCCAACCCTTCGGGTATTTCTAACTCTTTACGAACTGTGGTAAGTGTGACGTTTTCAAAGGGTAAATCTAGGTCATAACACATTTGCAGCGTACATATTCTTGGTAAAGATGGAATCTTTACCCCGATACGAGCAAATTCATATTTAATTACCCCATAGTCATAAGAAACGTTATGTCCGACCAAAATTCGGTTTGTTAGTTGACTTGCCAAGTAATCAGCAATTTCAGAAAATTTTGGAGCAGTTCTAACATCAGCGTCAGTTAATCCGTGAACTTTAGTGAAATTAACTTTACATTCCGGATTTACCAAGGTATGCCAGGTACTAAGTCGGGTGCCATCTGATTTTAAAACTATTAGTGCAATTTCAATAATTCTAAACTCTGTTTTAGTAAAACTTGTTGTTTCTACATCTAGTACTACGAATTCTTGCTGGCTGAGATCTAACTCAAAATTATTTTCTTTACTTACAATTGTTAAATTCATAAAATATTAATTATCTAAAATACTAAGATCGTCAGGCACATCTACCGCATGGGCCCGCAACGCAATTTCATCAACAAAGGCCAAGGCAGCTTCATTTGTTGCATCCAAAACCACTCCACACGCGGCACCTTCTTCAAAAGATTGTTGCCAGCGGCTTGCGCAAACTGCCCACCTGTCACCTGGCTTTAGCCCTGGAAACTGAAATTCTGGACGAGGAGTAATTAAGTCATTTCCTGATTTTTTTTGTTGCTCTAAAAATTCTTGACTGACTACTGCGCAAACAGTGTGAGATCCAAAGTCTGCTTCACTGGTGTTGGTGTAGCCATCTCTAAAGAAACCAGTAAGAGGATCTAATCCACAGATTTGCAGTGGTTGACCATTTACGTTTAATTGAGAATTGTTCATGTTTGGCTACAGACTACTTACCCTTAAACGCCTCGCTAATAAACTTTGCTGCGCCGCTCAATTCTGAGGGGATAACCCATACTTTGCTTGCAGTGCCGTTAGCAATTTCTGGTAACTGTTGCAAATAGGTATAGGCAAGCACTCTGTCATCAGCATCAGCTTGATGAATTGCTTGAAAAACTTTTTCAATTGCTTTTGATTCACCATCTGCTCTTAAGATTGCAGCTTGTGCGTCACCTTCGGCACGAAGAATTTCTGCTTGTCTGGCACCCTCTGCGGTAAGAATTTGCGATTGCTTTTCACCTTCTGCAGTTAGAATCACGGCACGCTTTTCACGCTCTGCCCGCATCTGCTTTTCCATTGATTCTTGAACACTTGCTGGTGGATCAATTGCTTTTAGTTCAACGCGATTTACTCTGACCCCCCACTTACCGGTTGCTTCGTCAAGCACACCGCGAAGCGCTGAGTTAATTGAGTCGCGTGAAGTTAGTACTTGCTCTAAATCCAGCCCACCTACTACGTTTCTTAGTGTAGTAACTGTTAATTGCTCGATACCTTGTATAAAGTTTTCAATTTCATAGACTGCTGACTTTGGATCGGTTACTTGAAAGTAAATTACGGTATCAATAGAAACCACTAGATTATCTTCTGTGATTACCGGCTGGGGTGGAAACGACACCACACGCTCTCTTAAATCAATTAGTGGAAGCAAGCGGTCAACAAAAGGAATCAAAACTGTCAAACCAGCACTAAGTGTGCGGTTATAGCGGCCAAGTCTTTCAACGATGCCAGATCGTGCCTGCGGGATAATTCGGATTGATCGAGAAAGTACTACTACAAAGATTAAAACTATTAATGCCAAAAAAGCTAATGAAATATTCATTTTTTATCTCCTGAGATTGATTTAACTACAGCGGTGGCGCCTTCAATAGCCCAAACAAAAACTTTTTCATCTTTGGGTATAACTTCACCGATTGACCTGGCTGTCCAGATCTCACCATTTAATTTGACTTGCCCGCCACGCTCACTAACTTCACTAGCTGTTAGCGCATTAGACCCAACTAACGCTTCTACATTTGTGGCAAAATTTGCGGGTCTTTTTTTAAGGTGCTTAAGCGCAATTGGACGCAATAATAAAAGTGAAACCGCTGCGAAGATTCCAAACACTAAGCCTTGGCTGATTCCACCCAAACCAATACCCGCTGCTACCGCAGCAGCAAGTGCTGCCAAAGCCAAAGAAGCAAAGAGTAAATCAACTGTCAGCATTTCAACTACTAGTAGCAATGCTGCTGCACCCAGCCACATCCAAATCGGCATTTATAAACCCCCTGTATTAATACTGTATCGAGTCTTTAAGGGTTTTGCATCTAGTAGGTCAATAGCGCAGAATTGCGGCAAGTTTTCCGTATTTTTCAATTTCTGCTGCAGGTAAAAATAAAATTCTTCCACCGGCATCGAGAACGCGCTCTACAGTTTCATCAACGATGTCAGCAACCTCAATGCCTTCAGCGCCTGAAACTACTTGAGTTTTTTCTGGGTTTACCCGCGCCGAAATTACTTCATCTTCAGGCGCGATCAATAAATCTACTCGTGCTTGTGTAGCTGCCTCGAAAACTTCTGATACCCCACCGGCAAAATGATGAGCGGCGATAGATTTTTCAATTTGTTCGATTACTCCTAAACGCTCTTTTTTAAAGTAATCCTCAACTACTGGCCAAATGTGAGTAGATAATTCTGCTGGCTTCATGTAATCAAAGCTGCCATTAATTACGCCTGTGGGTTTGAAGGTAGGTGATAATTCGTTCCAGAAAGATATGTAGCGATCAACTCCGGTAATAAATAATGGTGTGACATCATCTTTCACAACTTCTTTAAGCGCAAGCTCGACTTTTCTAAAAAATTGGCGATGGTTCTCATCTCTAATCTCAGAAGTTCGCTGGCCATAATCTGTTGGCAGACCTTGTGCGCCGCCTGGCCCATCATGAATCAATGGAAACCCGGTGCGAATCTCAACTAAACGATCACGATCACCAAGAAATAATCGGGTTGGCGATTCACTTAACGACAAAACTCGATAGCGGTAAGAGCGATTAATTGCTTTGACTAATTCTCTGATGGCAAATGTGTCTTCAGCAATCGCCAACGGCTGAGGGGTAAAGGGTAGATCGTAAGCCCAACTTTTGGTGTCATTTGCATATATCGCCACACCATCTAGCAGGTTCTCCCAATTTATTTGCTCAATTGCTTTATCAAGATTTTCGATAGTAGCTGCGGCATCACGCTTATCTAATTGTGAGAGAAGTTTGGATTTTGCTTCGTTTGCTAAATTTTTTACCATAATTGGATCAGCCTGATTTTCAGGTGCATGCCTATGGGTAGGCGCGATTATTGAAATTACTGGAGTTCCTCGGAATTTTCTTAATTCGTTTAAATCTGCTCTATTCATATTTACCTCTGTCTCTTATTCTCAACCTACACCGATTTTGCTGCAGAGTAAAAGAAAAAGGTATGGGAACCATCACCCTAGAACCAAAAGTGCAATAAAATGAGTCAAGAAGCCATTAGTGAGATGGGACCCATTGAATAAATTTATTTCTCTTGCAGCCTTTTTAATCACTACAGTAAGTTTTTTTTGGCTAATTGACTCGCAGCGCGATGACGATGGAGTGATACGCGAGTCAGCGCTTTTGGTAAATCTAGGTTGGGGTTTTGTTGTGGCAGGATTTTTGCTAGTAGCAGGCGCTATTTGGTTCAAGAATAAAAAATCAAAGTGACCCATTTAGCTTTAGTGGGCAGCGGTGAGTACTTACCGTCCATGCTTGAATTTGAAAAACTAATAAGTAAACCCGGAAAATACATTCAAATTGCGCTAGCAGCTGGTCAAGAAGGTACCGATCGACTCGAATACTGGAAAGCGTTAGGCGAAGCGCAAGCTCGTAGACTCGACATGGAACCCTGGTTCGTTCCGGTATTTAGCAGAGCAGAAGCACAAAATTTTAGCGACTCGTTTGAAGACGCAGGCTTAATTTATTTTTCAGGTGGAGACCCCACTTATTTAGTGCAGAGTATTGAAAATACTGGTTTGTGGAGTGCGGTTGAGCAAGCAGTAAATAATGGTGTCTCTTTAGCGGGCTGCAGTGCGGGTGCCATGATGATGGGCCCGCAAGTTTTAGGCCTAGCAAGTTTTTTTGGAAGAACAAATGCTGGATTAGGTTTGATCCCGTGGAATGTTATCCCGCACTACGATAAATTTGGTAAATTTTTTAATTTTGCAAGTAAGTCTGTTAAGACAGATGTTGTCGGGATAGATGAAGAAACGGCGCTCTACCGAGCAGATGAAGTTTGGAGAGTGTGGGGCAAAGGCAAGGTGCATATATCTGGTGAGAATTATGCTCACGGAGAAGTCGTTAAATAAAAGGCCAGGTTGAGATTTAGTCTCAACCTGGCATGTGAAGTTTTGATTATTTGATTTACAAGAGGTTCATTGCTCCGGCAAGATCCCAATCGTCATATTTTTCTGACTTCTTACGTAAGTATCCAGATACCGCGGTTACGATTCCAACGGTTAAAAATGCTGACAAGTTAATTACACCTCCTTTTTTATTAAATATTTTGCTTTAAATTGATTAACAAGTGGTACTTTTTTTGTTAAATTCTCATGAACTGTTGAAAGATTTTTCATTGAGTAGTCTTCATACATACTCTTAGCATCGTCATTAAAGTTAAATAATGTAAATATCATCTTGTTAACTAATAATAACGAACGCGTAAGTGTAGAAAGTAATGGGGTAAAAAGGAATAGTAAATTTAGTGACTTAACCCACAATTAAACTAGAGGCCAAACCTTTCCCTTTAATTTTGTGAGGGGTAAACGTTGCAAATTACAATCGGTGGTTCCTAAAGAAGAGACATTCAAGAAATAATCAACCCGATCTTGCCAGCTGGCTCGCAAAGCGATCGCCCCTTTGAGCAGCAGAATTTGAAAATTGTCTGGTTCTAGCCCGGCACACCTAAAAAGCTCAAGATCGTTGGGCTGTTGGGGTAGCGACTGCACCAGCAGGCTTACCTTATTAATTTTTAATACAGAAATTTTGCCCATAGTGAAACTTTGCCCGGTATACATCGGCCCCGAGTGGGTGTAATTACCTTCACCAAGATATTCAATTTTTGCTTTAGCCTTAACTGGGGCTCCGACGATTGGGTCGGACCATCCGCCGATACTCACCTCAACCTCATCGCCGATTTGAGACTTTTGTAAATCCTCAACCAAGTTTGGGTCGCAAATACTGGCCAAAACCTCTAAATTCAAATCCATTAACTCACTAAGGATGTGGGTTGAATCCCCGCTGGAGCCACCATTTATGTTGTCTGCGATATCTGCGATAGCAATTTTTTTAGAACTATGATTTTTTATAAATTCGATTAATTCGCTAACTTCCATAATTTTTTGAGTAATATTTGCTTTATTTTCATTAGCGTATTGATTTATTTCTGCTAGGGCTTTAGCGCAGGCATCAGATAAATCACTTTCTGCAACTGCCGTAAAAGATACCCCTGCATGTGCCACATCAGCAAAACTGTAACCGCCATGAACTATCAAATCAAGCAAATTATATTTGTCTTTCAAACTCTTTGCTTTTTCTAATAAATTTTTAAATGGGTAATCAGAGGTAGATTGCTCAATAGGTGAGTAAATTAAACCGGCATTAGAAAATTGCATAGTGATTTCTAAATTATTTTTTATTTTATTTATCAATAACTCAGCTGATCGTATACCTGTTTCAAAAGTATCAATATGTGGATTTGTTCGATAGCCTGTCCAAATTGTTGCGTGTTTCAAACGTTCATTTGTCATATTTGCATGAAAATCCGTAACAACCGCTAGCGGAATATCTTTAAGAAGTTCGCTTACTTTAGATGTAATGAGCGCTTCGGGGTCGTCGATACCTTCTACAACTTGAGCACCGTGCAGTTCAAGCAACATCCCATCAATACCCAGATTATTGCGAATTTTTTCAAGAAGATTTGTAAGAATTTCATCGAAAGTATTTTTTGTGATAACACCTGAAGGGGTTGCATATGCACCAAATAAAGAAATTATTTCAATATTATTTTTGCTAAGCGTTTCAAGGTAGCCGCCCATAACTGTTTTAGTATTAGTAAAAGCTTTTATTAGCTCTTGACCTTCATGCCAACCATGATTAATAAAGTTTGATTTTGTAGTTGGATGAATTGTTAAAGTATTTGTTTCATGCCAAATACCTGCTATTGCAATTTTCAAAATGCTATTTCTCGATCCAACCTAATTGCTTCAATAGCCCCAATTCATCCCAAGCGTCAAAACCTGATGCAACTTGGCCGTTTTCGATGCGGTCGATGCTTACCCCATCAACAGAAACCTTTTTACCAGTTGCTGGTTTTTCTCTAAATTCGCCGGTGTTGGTGCCGGTCAGTGTCCAGCGCGAAACTACCGAATTATTTTCAGCAATAATTTCTTTAACTTCAAAATTAATGTCTGGAAAGGCGATTAACCACTTTTTCCATTGTTCTCTAAAACTTTCTCGCCCCACGCCAAATTTAGGATCGTTCCCCGCGGCACCTTCAGCAATAAATTTATCGATTGCGGATTCAATTTTTTTATTCCAAATTTCATCAAAAAAATCGTGAGCGATTTGGTGTAAATTCATAACGTAAGGCTACTTTATGGAATCAAGAGTAATTTGCCTGAGGTGTTACGGGACGCTAAAGCTAGGTGTGCTTGTGCGGCGTCGGCAAGTGGGTATTTTTTGTGTATTTTGATCTCGAGAATACCGTGTGCGATAACCTCAAATAGTTCACTGGCTCTTTTAGCTAGTTCTTCAAAATTTCTTACATAGTGAGCGAGAGTTGGACGGGTAATATAAAGCGAACCTAAAGAATTAAGTTTTTGAATATCAAAAGGTGCTACCGGCCCACTCGCAGCGCCAAATAAAACCATCATCCCCCGAACGCTAAGACTTTTTAAACTTTCTTCAAATGTTGCAGCGCCAACCCCGTCGTAAACAACATCGACTCCCTTACCATTTGTAAATTCCTTTATTTTATTTGAGATGTTTTCTTTGTCATAACGAATTATTTTGGTCACACCACTTGCTAAAACAATTTCTTCTTTTTCATCGCTTGAGGTGCTGGCAATTACATTTGCCCCTTTTGCAACTAAAAGCTGGCAAAGTAGGTTTCCGGTGCCACCTGCTGCTGCATGTACTAAAACTGAATGTTTTTGCGTAACTTTAAAACAATCTGAGATTAAGTAGTGTGCTGTCAACCCCTGCAGCATCGCTGCGCTTGCGATTTCTAGATTAATTTCACTAGGAACTTTAATAAGTTTTTCTTCAGCAACTAATACATATTCTGCATAACTCCCAATTGACATAGCCCAAGCAACATGATCACCTGGTTTAATGTCAATTACTAAATCACCAACCGCTTCAACGATGCCAGCGCCTTCTAAGCCAGGGGTAAAAGCGAGCGGTATCTGATAATTGGCTAACCCAGATCGCTGGTAGAGATCAATGAAATTAACTCCAGCCGCCGCTACCTTTATTAGAACTTGATCCATTACTGGCTTTGGGGCAGCCGCCTCAACCAGCTGCATTACTGTGGCTGGGCCATATTGTTCGACTGTAATCTTTTTCATTTTTTTAACAATAACATTTATTAATTCACGCTCCAAATGAATGTCATTGAAAGAATGAATTAAGATAAATTAACTCAATTTGAGGATTATTTTGCACAGTCGGCGCTCGCTCACCGGAATTTCAATCAGCCTTACCTTGATAATGGGCACGAGTACTTTTTTGGGATACGCCTTTGGCGTTTTAGGCCCCGAGTTGATTGAAGAATTTTCGCTTAGCCGTTCTCAGTTAGGGCTTGCCACCACCGTTTCTTTTGTGATCGGGGGGTTTGGATCAATTCTGGCTGGAAGATTTGTTGACAAAATTGGAGTCAGAAAAATTAATATTTTAGCTTTGCTGATTGTGGCTATTTCACTGGTATTAATTTCTGTTACTACAAATTATTTATTAATCTTGGTGTTAAGCGCCTTTGCTGGAATTACCTTAGCTTTTGGTAATCCGATTACAAATAAAATTATTGCCGCTGAAATACCAAGTCGCATCCGTGGCCCAATTACCGGCATAAAACAATCGGGCGTTCAGTTAGGAGCGAGTGCAGCTGGCTTTATTTTGGCTCCGCTGGTGGTGTTTTTTGGATGGAGGATTGGGTTAGCTTTCACAGTTTTGATACCGCTACTTGCACTTTTAATGAGTCTTATATTTATTCCAAATCGTGAAATAGTGCCAGTAGTTAATGATTCAAAAGGGGCACTACCTAAACCAGTTTATTTAATTGCAGTTTATGGATTTTTTAATGGCGCTGCTATTTCGTGTCTAACTGCCTACTTACCGCTCTATTTAGTTGAAGGTTTAGATTTTTCACTTTCGCAAGCTGGTTTGTTATTTGGAACTTTTGGATTAGTGGCACTTTTATCAAGAGTGTTTTGGGGGTGGGTGGCTGGCAGATCAGATATCGGGCGAGAAATTTTAATTGGTATGGCATTAGTAGCGGCAGTTGGAATTCTTCTGATTTCAGTCGGAAGTAATTTAGCAATTTGGACTGTGTGGCTTGCGACCTTATTGCTAGGGATTACTGCGATGAGTTGGAACAGCGTTGGAATGTTAATGGTTATCAATGGCGTTGATCGAGCCGCTACGGGTCAGGCAACCGGTGTAGTGCTTTTTGGGTTTTATGTAGGAATTGCTTCTAGCCCAGTATTATTTGGATTTTTAGTGGACGAGTTTGCTTCTTATTCACTCGCCTGGGGCTTTGTTGCCGCACTATTTTTGCTTTCCACCTTATCTTTGTTAAAAAAATTCAAATTTGAAATGCTCCATGAAAAATAGCTTGACTGTATTTATTAGGATTAGGGCCTACTGAAGCTAAGAAGGATTTTTTGAAGATTTCAGCCGCAGCGGCATTCGTGAACGGTGCTATTACTGCTGCGACTGTTGAATTAGACGGCAACCGAATCGTAGATGTGGTTTCTGATTTTCAAAGTGGCTCTGATATTAAAATCTCTGAATCAGATGGGGTATTAATCCCGGGAATGATTGATCTACAAATAAATGGTGGTTTTGGAATTGATTTTCAGAGTGGGCAGCGAGACGACTTTAATGAGTTTCGTCGACAACTTCTTAAAACTGGCGTAACTGGCTTTTTACCTACGCTGATTACGGCAAGTCAGAAGAGTTTACTTAAGCAACTATCTGAAATTGACATAGATTCGCAACCTGAATTGAGCGATTCACTTGGGGTGCATCTTGAAGGGCCATACATCTCGCAAGCTGCTCGCGGAACGCATGATCCATCGCAAGTTCGCGAAATTAATTTAGATGAAATTAAGCAATTAATAGCCACAAAAAAAATAAAATTAATTACCTTGGCTCCAGAGCTAGCTGGCGCCCTAGCGGCCATTTCTTACCTAGTTGACAACGAGGTGATCGTGAGCGTAGGCCATTCCATGGCTAGCAGCGAACAGACTTCATTGGCAGTTGAAAAAGGCGCTCGAATGGTCACTCATATTTTTAATGCGCAATCTGGTGTACACCATAGAGAAAGTGGCTTAGCCTCACAAGCGCTAATTAACCCACAACTTTATCTAGGAGCGATTGCTGATCTTTACCATCTGAATAAAGAAACAATTAAGTTGATTTTTCAGACTGCAAGTGAACGTGTGGTGTTAGTGACCGATGCAATTAGTGCGATGGGTATGGCTAACGGGGAATTTAATTTGGGCAGGCAAACTGTCCTAGTCGAAGCGGGAAAGCCACCTAAAAGAAGCGATGGAGTTATTGCCGGAAGCGCAGTTCGAATGGATCAGTCGGTGAAAAATGTAATTGATTGTGGGGTAGCACCCGCTAATGCAATTGCTGCGGCAACCAGTATCCCGGCAAAAGTTTTGGGACTTAGCGACAGAGGTCAAATTAAAAAAGGCTTTATTGCTGATTTAGCAATTTTAAATAACACCGGAAGCGTAACGCGCGTTTGGCACCAAGGAAGTGAGATTTCACTTGACTAGTTCAATGAAGAAAGAGATATTAGAACAACCCACCGCCTTAGCCGAGACTTATCAAAATGTAATAAATCAATCTTCAGCGTTAAAAGATTTATGGGTTAAAAATCAATGTACGAGAGTTATCACTTTAGCTCGCGGCTCAAGCGCTAATGCCTCAAATTTTGCCCAATTTATTTTTGCTGACTTGGCTGCCATTCAAGCCCAACCACAAAGTGTTGAGGTGGCGATTGATTTTAAATCAAAATTAGATTTAACCGGGGTTCTAGCAATTGCAGTTTCACAATCTGGTGAAACAAAAGAAATTATTACAGCTTTAGAGTGGGCAAAATCTAATGGCGCCACAACGCTGGCAATATCTAACAATCCATCATCAACCTTAGAAACGATTTCTGATTTGGCAATATCGACTATTGCTGGCAAAGAAATTGCAGTACCAGCAACAAAATCATATTCAACAGCAGTGATGGCACTTAGTACGATCGCGGCAATTTTGGGTAATAATCAAAAAGCACTTGCTGAGTTAGCCAAAGTAGCATCTGCTGTGGCTAATGCACTTTCAAAAACTACTTTTGATGATTTAATAAACACACTTGTTAAGTCAAAGACCATGATTAGTTGCGGTAGTGGTTACACCGAAAACACTGCGATTGAAGCGGCTTTAAAATTTAGAGAAACTTGCTATGTAGATGCAATTGGTATTTCGGCTGCAGAATTACAACATGGAACAAAAGCCTTATTTTGTGAGGATGAAACATTATTGATTTTCACAAGCGGACAATCTCAGTCAGCAAACTCTGAATTGTTGACATTGGCTAATCGGGCAATACAAAATGGTATGAAGCCAATAGTGTTTGGAAACCTCAATAAATCAGATAATTTTCACTATATATATAGTGATGAGAATTGGTCTGCGCTGGACTGCGTCTTTACGCTGGTCGCCCAGGCACAGTTGCTGGTAGAGGCGGTAGCAGTAGGCCGGGGACTAAATCCGGATTCACCAAGGAACCTGTCAAAAGTTACTCAACTTGACACTTAGAATAACTTTTTGAGCATAATCATTACAAAGTTGTAACGAAGTGGTATTCACCTATTTATTCAAATCCTATAGGCGTAAGATGTTCAACAATCTACCTATAAGGAGGGAAAATGCGCTTAAAGCGAGGAATCGTCGGCATAGCTGCTCTTGCACTATTGCTGGCTGCCTGCTCAAGTGGCGCCTCAGAATCAGATTCAGCTGAAACTTCAACTGACTCTACTGAGGTAGCTGGTGAAATTCCAGCGACCGATCTTTATATTGTGATGGCACAATATACAGACGACATGCAACCATATTTTGATGATTTGGCTGCACGATTCATGGAGGAGTATCCACAAGTTACAGCAACTGTAGAAGTTGTTAACTGGGAACAACTAAATGACAAGTTAGCTACCTTGGTAGCAACTGGTCAAGCTCCAGACATTGCAAACTCAAACGTCTTTGCTAACTTTGCAGCAGACGGTTTGCTATATCCAGCAGAAGACATTGTGAGCCCAGATGTTTTGGCTGACATTGTTCCTGCTTTCTTAGACAACTCAAAGTATGACGGAGTTGCATACGCTGTGCCAGATTTGGCATCTGCTCGTGCAATGTTCTACAACAAAGAGATCTTTGAGCAAGCTGGAATCACCACACCACCAACAACTTGGAGCGAACTTGAAGTAGCAGCTGCTGCTATCAAGGCAAACGTTCCAGGCGTATTCCCATACGGTGTTCCTTTTGGACCTGAAGAGGCTCAAGCTGAATTCATGATTTGGGCTGGCGGTAATGGCGGAAATGTTTACAAAGACGGTTCATGGGTTATTAACTCAGCCGAAAACATTGAAACCATGGGATTCTTAAAGAAGATGGTTGACGCCGGATACACCCAGCCAAACCCTGCAACTACAAACCGCACCGATGTGTTCCAACTTTTCGGTGAAGGCAAAATTGCAATGGTTAACGGTTCTGTGTTCTTCCCATCAGTGTTGGCAGATCAAGGTAGTACCGTTGATTTCGGTACTGGCGCATTCCCACACAATGATGGCAAGTCATCTATCACACTAGGTGTGCAAGATTACTTCTTTGGATTCAAAAAAGAAGGCAATCAAGCAGCAGTTAAGGCATTCATGGATTTCATCTATGTGCCAGATAACTACCTTGGGTTCCTAGAAGCAGCTGGTGGGTTTATTCCTGCAACTGTTTCAGCTGGTGCTCAAGCTGCTAGCGATCCTGCAATTGGACCATTTATCGATCTATTACCTGGAGCTATTTTCTACCCAGGCGATCTCGCTAACTGGCCAGCAGTTCAAACCGAAATGCAGCAAAAAGTTGGTTTGGCACTAGATGACGCCGCAGGCGTACTAGGTCAAATTCAAGCTCTAGCTGAACAAGGTTAATTAATTAACTAATTGCTTTTTAGCAATTAATTTGCAAGCTCACTAGGGGGTTCGCCCCTCTAGTGAGCCATGCATTACATTCACACATGTTGTCAACTCTTCAGGGGTGATATGTCAAACCTAAAATTTAGATCAGATAAAAAATTTAGAAGACCGCCGCTGGGCGCTTGGCCGTGGATCACACCCGCAATTATTTTGATTGCTACTTGGGTATTTTGGCCAGCCTTTGAAATGGTACGAACTTCATTTAGAGAAGTTTCTCGTAGCGGATTAATCTTGGGCTATGTAGGCTTTCAAAATTATGCCGAATTGCTGGCAAGGCCAGAATTAGTAACAATATTTGCAAGAACATTTTTTTGGGTAATTATAATTGTATTTTTCACAGCAATAATATCTTTGCCACTAGCATCTTTATTAAACCAAAAATTCCCCGGGCTAACAGTTGTCAGATGGTTCATAATTTTGCCTTGGGCAGCGTCAGTGTTCTCGACTGCGTTAACTTTTAATTGGATGCTTAACGGCTATTATGGATTTTTTAATCGCTTACTTGTCGATTTGAAAATAATTGATGATCCAATTGACTGGTTGGGCTATCCGGCAGTTGCGCTGGCCTGGATGGTGGCAGTGGCAGTTTTTGTATCGCTACCTTTCACCAGCTTTGTACTACTTGCGGGTTTGCAAACCATTCCTAACGAAATTAGAGAAGCTGCACAAGTAGATGGCTCTTCGCCCTGGCGCACTTATTGGCGGATTATATTTCCGTTACTTCGCCCGGCCTTATTGGTTGCATTAGTAATCAACTTGATAAATGTGTTTAATAACTTTCCGATTATCTGGGTTATCACGCAAGGTGGGCCAGGTAATTCGACCGACGTTACAACAACTTTTATGTACAAGTTGGCGTTCCGAATGCAAGAAATGGGCCAATCTGCCGCGCTGGCCACTTTTAACTTTGTGATTATTTTCTTGTTTATTTTACTCTTCTTGCGGGTATCAGGATGGAGGAAGCAAAATGAAAACTAATCAGTTTTTCAAGACCAGCCTTATCGCAATAAGCGCATATGCAGTTGCTTTTGTTTTTGCTGTCCCTTACCTACACATGTTGACCACTGCGACAAAGCCTGATGATGAATTATTTATGATTCCAGCGAGTTATGTACCAAGTAATTGGCAGTGGAATAATTTTATTGAGACGTTTAATAATGCGCCAATTGCAACTTACCTAAAAAACTCTGTGATTATTTCTCTTGCGGCAACTTTAGTTGTATTAGTTGTGGCACTGCCTGCCGCTTATTATGTTGCCCGATTTAAGTTTCGTGGGCGCGCGGTATTTTTATTGTTAGTGCTGGTAACGCAGATGCTTTCACCTGTCGCCTTAGTTGTCGGTATTTATCGTGAAGTAGTGACTTTAGGTTTGGTTAATACCTACACTTCGCTGGTATTAGTGAGTGCGGCATTTAACCTGGCATTCGCTATTTGGATTATGGCAGGGTTTTTTGCCAGCATCCCAAGTGAAATTGAAGATGCTGCTTTTATTGACGGCTGCTCTAGATTCATGGCCTTACGTAAAATAACGATCCCACTCGCTTTGCCTGGTATTGCCACGGCATTGATATTTACCTTTATTGCCGCTTGGAATGAATTCGTAATTGCTTTGACTTTAACCAGTACGGTTGAGAAACGACCATTAACAGTCGGTATTAATACCTTTATTGGTCAATATCAAGTTCAATGGAATTATCTATTTGCTGCAGCATTCATCTCAATCATTCCGGTAGTAATACTGTTCGGCTTAATTCAAAAGTGGTTAGTTTCAGGACTCACCGCAGGAAGCATAAAGTGATTAATGTTTAGTAGTTTAGAAAATAAAGTAATAGTTGTCACTGGCGCCGGACGAGGCATCGGTAAGCAGATGTCAAAAGATTTTGCAGAAAATGGCGCCAAAGTAGCCATGGTTGATTTAGATTACGAAGGTGCAACAAAGGCGGCTGAAGAAATTAGTGGCGCTAAAGCCTACAAATTAGACATTTCAGTAGCTCAGGATGTAAAAAGTGTCTTTAATCAAATAAAAAATGACTTGGGTACTGTTGACGTGCTGGTAAATAACGCAACCTATTTGCCAAAAACAGAAGATCTGCTTGGCACATCAATTGAAGAATTCGATCGCACCATGACTGTGGTTTTAAATGGTGCATTTTTATGTACAACTGCCGTAATGCCTGACATGATTGCCAAGAAAAAGGGAAACATCATAAACATTGCCACGGTTAATGCCAAGGGGATGTACGGCTCAGATGTTTACTCAATTGCTAAAGCAGGAGTATTGGCTTTTGCGAGAACTATTACCACGAGGTACGGAAAAGATGGGATTCGCTCGAATACGGTTATTCCAGGAACAATTGCCACCGAAATTTGGAGCGAGCGCGCAAAAAGAAACCCGCAAGTTTTTGAAGATTTAAAGGCCTGGTATCCAATGGGAAGAGTGGGTACCCCGCAAGATGTTTCAAATGTTGTTTTATTTTTAGCATCAGATGAATCTAGTTGGATGAGTGGAACAGAAGTTGTAATCGATGGTGGTTTGCTTGCAGGGCCAGCACCGATGTTTAGAGTGATAGAGGCACAGGGATAAAAATTTCTAATTCGTTTGTTTTAAAAAACGCTTTAGTCATTGATGGAACCTCAAATCCCGGCTATCAGGGAGATGTTGTTGTTCATCAAGGGCGAATTCAAGAAATAACAGAACCTGGAAAATCTAATTCGCTCGGCGAACAAATAGATGTTTCTGGTTTAGCCGTCGCTCCAGGGTTTATTGATATGCATTCTCACTCAGACCTAGCAGTTTTGCAAGATAAAGAACATTTAGCTAAAACCACTCAAGGCGTAACGCTTGAAGTAGTTGGTCAAGATGGATTGAGTTACGCCCCAGTAAATCCACAGACCAAAGCAGAATTAGCGCAGCAGTTAGCAGGCTGGAACGGAAAACCAGAAATTTCAAAGTTGGACTTTTCAAGCATTGGTGAATACTTAGACAAAATTGATCAGGGTTCTGCTTTAAATGTAGCGATGTTGATCCCGCATGGAACTTTACGAATGTTAGTAATGGGTGGGGCTGCTAGGTATGCAAATGAAAATGAATTAAATGAAATGAAAACAATTACCGAAATTAGCATGAAAGAAGGCGCAGTAGGTATTTCTGCCGGACTTACCTACACCCCAGCAATTTATGCACATGATGATGAATTAGTGGAATTATGTAAAACTGTATCTAACCACGGAGGTTATTACGCCCCGCATCATAGAAATTATGGTTTGGGATTTCTAGAAGCAGTAGATGAATGTCTTGATATTTCAAAAAAATCTAATTGTGCACTTCACTTAACTCACTGCCATATGAGCGCGCCAAAATATTGGGGTAAAGCGCAGTTACTCATCGATAAGTTGTCTCAAGCAAAAATTAATGGCGTAGATGTATCGCTAGATAGTTATCCCTACCTTGCCGGCATGACCTACCTGCATGCATTTTTACCATCTTGGATAAGTGAGGGAGGCCTTAAAAAAGCAAAAGAACGAATAGAGAATTCTGATGCGAGAGCGAAGTTGATTCACGAATTAAAAGTTACTGGCACAGACGGCAATCAAGGCTCACCCGTCAACTGGACCGCAGTAATTATTGCGCACGTTAATAGGCCTGATAACAATGTGGCAATAGGTATGAACCTTCAACAATATGCAGATAGCGTAAAAAAGGATGTAGCTGAAGCATATTTAGATTTAATTATTGATGAAGATTTTGAAAGCTCTTGTGTAATTTTTGCTGGAAATGAAGAAAACGTACGCACAATTATGCAACATGAAAATCATATGATTGGCAGTGATGGCATTTTGTTTGGCAAGCGACCACATCCACGCGCTTGGGGAACTTTTGCAAGAATTTTAGGCGTCTATGGTCGAGATGAAAAAGTACTAACACTAGAAGG
>CAZXCT010000004.1:0-37626 GCA_964639395.1 uncultured Bifidobacterium sp. | reverse complement strand
AAATCTGGTGGTTTAGACAATCCGGTGATCGTTGTAAAAGTGGATAACGTAAATCCCGCCCGCCCGCAATGGGGTCTCGCCGAAGCTGACTTAGTTTTTGTAGAAGAAGTTGAAGCAGGACTAACGCGCATCGCAGCGGTTTACAGCAGCAATTTGCCGCAGCGGGTTGGCCCAGTCAGAAGCGCAAGAATCTCTGACCTTGAAATTATGGAACAGTTTGGAACTCCGGCCTTCGCTTACAGCGGTGCACAGAAAAAATTACTGCCCGAAATTGCCGCCGCTAATATTGTCGAAGTTGCGCACGGATCCAGCGGTGGTGTTTACAACCGCGAAGCGACAAAAAGTGCCCCGCATAACTTAACTATAAATCTTGCGCAACTTGCACCAACTTTGGTTGGAGCAAGCACACCAAAAGATATTGGCTTAGTTTTTGACGCGACTGCCGCAACCGGAGGAATAGCCACTAATACATTCAACGCAAAGTGGCCTGCCTCACGCGTGGGCGCAGAATGGGATTCAGTAAACAACGGTTGGGTGGTTTCATTAGATAGCGCACCTGCCTTAGATGCAAATACCAATGCACCGATTTTTGCTAACAACATCGTGATCCAGTATGTACAGCAGGGCGACAGTATTTATAAAGACAGCGGCGGTAACTTCACCCCGTTAATCCAAACTGTAGGTACTGGCTCAGCCGTAGTGCTGAGAGATGGCCAACGCTTTGAAGCGAGCTGGTCTCGGCCAACACCAACCAGTGGAACTACCTACTCACTGGCGGGCGTTCCAATGGCATTCGCGCCGGGTCAAACTTGGGTGCTATTTGTGCCACAGTCATATGCCGTGACTTTTGAGCCCTAAACAAGCTTGAACGCAATCAGTTAAGTTGTTGCCATGGAGGCAATTCTTTTAGTTGGCGGGCAGGGAACGCGCTTACATCCGTTGACGTTGACCGTTCCCAAGCCGATGTTGCCGGTAGTAAATGCCACCTTGACACAACATCAAATTGCTATGGCAAAAGCATATGGAATCGATCGAATCATATTAGGCACTAGCTACAAAGCGGATGTCTTTGAAGCAGTACTAGGCGATGGCTCCCATTTAGGGGTTGAGATTGAATACGCATTTGAACCCGAGCCATTAGGTACGGGTGGTGCAATCAGAAATGCGGCAAGTAAATTAATCAGCGGGCCAACTGATCCGGTTGCCATATTTAATGGAGACATCCTCAGCCAAGTTGATATAACTCAGTTAGTACAAGTTTTTTATCGTCACAATGCCGATGTAATCCTTTACCTCGCACGAGTAAAAGATCCTAAAAACTTTGGGTTAGTTCCGACCGCGCTAGATGGAAGAGTGATTGCTTTTACTGAAAAACCACAATCTGACGCTGAGATAATTACCGATCAGATTAATGCGGGAGTATACATTTTTAAAAGATCTGTTATCGAAGAAATTCCTGAAGGGATTGTAAGCTCGGTTGAAAGGGATGTGTTTCCACAATTTTTAAGAGATGATTTTAAGGTATATGCGGATGTGCAGGATTGCTATTGGCTTGACCTAGGCACCCCGCAGTCATTTATTCAAGGTGCGGGCGATTTAATTCTTGAGAGGTTCTTCTCGCCAATATTTCAATCTAACAACTTTTTGTACTGGGCAGATCCTAGCGCGCAAATAAGTCCAACCGCAGTGATCACCGGCGGTAGTACGCTAGCTCGTGGATGTGTGATTGGTTCGAATAATCAAATCTCGGCCAGCGTTTTAATGCAATCGGTTCAGACCGGGGCAGAAGTAATTATTGAAAACTCAATCGTTTCAAGCGATGCTCGGATTTCAGACGGGGTGAGTATCAAAGACTCAGTAATCGGAGCCGGCGCAAAGATTGCTGCGGGTGCTCGATTAGAGAAATGTCAGGTATGGCCCGAATTTGAGGTGACAGGTGAGTTTCATAATGCGGAAAAGATGTCTCAAATCTAGGGGTAAAGTAAAAGTACTCCCAATTGTTTGATTAAACCACTTGACTAGTAGGGTCTTACAAGCGTGTAATTCTCTATAGAGAATTACTAAAGAACTTTTGGAGGCTTTTCTGTGAGTGAAATTCTGCGCTTAGTCGCCAACGAAGAAGTTGACGAGATGGGTTGGCAAGAAAAGGCGCTTTGTGCCCAAACCGATCCAGAGGCGTTTTTTCCAGAAAAAGGGGGATCCACGCGTGAGGCGAAGAAGGTATGCCTCTCTTGCGATGTGAGATCTGAATGCTTGGACTATGCACTTAAAAATGATGAAAGATTTGGTATTTGGGGCGGCTTGAGTGAGCGCGAAAGAAGAAGAATTAGACGCTCGCAAGCGATTTAGACTATTTAGAGCTTTAGCGCAAAGGCGAGCCTTAGTTCATCTGCACTGAATTTTCACTAATCTGTGAAAGTGAGTTACTTAAGAAAGTGCACCCGTCAACTCTGTAGCAAACCTGCAGTGACAACCCTTACCTATATTTATTCTGACTCAACTGCGGTGGTAGGGCCGCTTGCCGCTATCGCTGAGCCACATACCTATGACTTGTGCAAGATTCATTCACAAAAATTAACTGCCCCGCTAGGTTGGGAATTGATTAGGTTAGATGTTGACCTAGAAACACAGACACCATCAAGCGATGATTTATTGGCGCTAGCAAATGCGGTGCGCGAGGCGGCGCGAATACCGCAATCACAGCAAGCCACGGCAGAGACCCGCCCAGCGTTGCGACTAGTTAGCCAGCCACCCATCGAAGAAGAAAGTCGATTTTAACTAGTTGTATATCAACTAGAATTAACTTAATGAACTGGAATCTTAAAGAGCTAGACCAGATATTTAAAGCATATGACGTGCGAGGGATCTACCCAGAACAAATCAACGAAGAACTTTGTTATCACACTGGGCGTGCTTTTGTCGAGGTATTAAAAATAAGCGCCAATGTTGGTGGCCCAAATGAAATAGTTGTTGGTCACGATATGCGTCCTTCTGGGCCAGCGTTAGCGCAAGCTTTTGCTCGCGGGGTGTGCGACCAAGGAGTCGACGTAATAATGATTGGACTTTGTAGTACAGATGGGCTTTACTTCGCTTCAGGAAAACTCAATTTGCCTGGTGCTATGTTCACCGCCAGCCATAATCCTGCGCAATACAACGGAATTAAATTAGCTAAACAGGGCGCTGCGCCGGTCGGTGAGCAAACTGGATTAGCAGAAATAAAGAATTTAGTTTTATCAGCCACCATGGAAGCTTCTGAGAAAAAAGGCTCGATTAGTCATCGTGAGATGGCTAGTGATTATGCAAAGTATTTACATTCTTTAGTTGATCTAAAAAACATCAGACCACTTAAATTAGTGATTGATGCCGGCAATGGCATGGGTGGATTTACTGTTCCAAAAGTATTGCAAGGGTTAAATTTGAATATCACCCCAATGTATTTTGAGCTAGACGGAAACTTTCCAAATCATGAAGCTAATCCAATCGATCCAAAAAATATAGTAGATTTGCAAAAGCAAGTAAAAGCGGCAAAAGCAGATCTCGGTATCGCCTTTGATGGCGATGCGGATCGAGCATTTTTTATTGATGAAGCGGGTCAATTAATAACGCCCTCTGCCATCACTGCCCTGATTGCAGCGCGCGAGTTAGCACGTGAGCCGGGAGCAGCGATTATCTATAACTTGATCACCTCACGAGCAGTTGCCGAGGTAGTTCAAGAATCTGGTGGCCAACCGATTAAAACTAGAGTCGGTCATTCATTTATTAAAAAAGTGATGAAAGATAATAATGCTATTTTTGGCGGGGAACATTCTGGTCATTTTTACTTCAGGGATTTTTGGTTTGCCGATAGCGGAATGTTAGCGGCGTTGCATGTAATTGCGGCATTAGGGGAAAGTAATCAATCTGAAACAATCTCTGCAATATTGGCCAAGTACAACCGATATTTTGCTTCTGGAGAAATAAACACCAAAGTATCATCCCCACACGAAACGATAAAAAAAGTTTCTGATTACATGAAGGATAACTTTGAGGTTAGTACAGACGAATTAGATGGAGTTACCTATAGTCATAATGATTGGTGGGTGAATGTTCGTCCATCTAATACCGAGCCTTTGTTAAGATTTAATTCTGAAGCCAAGACCGTTGAAATGTTAGAGAAAATTCGCGATAGTGTGTTAGCAGTAATTCGAGAGGATGCCGTATGAGTACACCGATAAAGCCTGAGTTGTTAGAAATCCTGGCTTGCCCTTGTCCTTCGCACGCAGCAGTTAAGTTAAGTGATGACCAAAGCAAAATTGTATGCACCAAATGTGACACGAAATTTCCGATAAAAGATTCAATACCTGTGATGTTGCTAGACGAAGCAGAGCCAGGTCCAAACGGCATCGGCGGCTAATGAATGAGCGCACAACCCAAAGTTGTGAGAGTTAGTGGTTTTTTAAAAAACTACCACTGGGGTAAAGAAAACGGTTTAAAAGAATTTCTGGCAGATTCTACTGTGCAACCACATGCGGAGTTATGGTTTGGAAATCACGCTTCCGGGCCAAGCAAAAATTTAGCAACAAATAAACCAGTTGATATTCATCAACCGGCACCAATACTCGTAAAAATATTATCAATTGGCCAACCGCTCTCAATTCAAGTTCATCCAGATAAAGATTTTGCTCAAGCAAATTATGAAAAACTTGGACTAGCTGACCCTAATCAAAAAGATGAAATTTTAATTGCCCTAGAACCAGTTTGGGCATTTGCCGGAGTTAAGCCTAAGTCGGAGCGAATTCTATTGCTAAAAAATTTAGCCATAGCAGCAGCGAGCGATAGTTTGTCTGATCAAATTCAAGCAATTTTTGCCTTATCTCAAACTCAACTAAATGAAAAAATCTCATCTTTAATTAATTTGGTTCGACAAGGTGAAGACAAAGTCTTAATAGAAGTTTTTGATGAATTAATCGCGCACTACCCAACAGATGCCGGGGTTTTAGTTGCTTCATTATTAGAATTTCACCAGTTGCTTTCAGGTGAGGCTATATTCGTTCCGGCTGGTTGCCCTCACGAATATATAAAAGGAACTGCAATTGAAGTAATGACAAATTCAGACAATGTATTTCGGATGGGTCTGACTATCAAACCACTAGAAATAGCGCACGCCTTAGCCGCACTAAAAGATGTTGCGGTTAGTAAGTTCGCTGCGAGTACAAAGTATTCACCGGGTGGCGGATTTGAAGTTTTGGACCTCTCAGATACCGATGTGAAATTGCCAACAACTCAATATCGGGTTGTTTTAGCACTCGCTGGCAACGTTGCGGCGCGTATAAACGAAGAGAGCATGCACCTTTCAGCCGGAGAGGCCTTATTAGTGACCGATCACACCAGTCTGGATTTGACGCTAAATGGTCGAGCCATAGTTGCTGATTTTGTGAAAGATGGCAGACTGTAACCCTTGAAAAAAGGATAAAGCTTGAATCAAATTAATTTAACTGCTGATAAAGCAGGAGCGATAGATTTTAAAGTTGCAGATTTAGCCATGGCCGAATTCGGCCGTAAAGAAATAGTGTTGGCTGAACATGAAATGCCAGGATTGATGGCAATGCGTCGAGAATTTGGCGCAAGTAAACCACTTAAGGGTGCTCGTATTACCGGTTCATTACATATGACCATTCAAACTGCAGTATTGATCGAGACATTAGTAGAACTTGGCGCTGAAGTTAGATGGGCGTCATGCAATATTTTTTCAACACAAGATCACGCCGCCGCTGCTGTTGTGGTTGGTAAAAATGGCACCAGCGAAAATCCGCAAGGTGTTCCAGTGTTTGCCTGGAAGGGCGAGAGCTTAGAAGAGTATTGGTGGTGCACTGAGCAAGTTTTAGTGTGGCCAGATGGCCAAGGCCCCAACATGATTTTGGACGACGGCGGCGACGCAACATTACTCGTACATAAGGGTGTTGAATTTGAAAAAACTGGCGAGGAACCAAATCCAGAAAGTGCTGATAACGAAGAGTTAGCTGTAGTACTTAGCCTAATTAAGAAAACACTAAAACAAAACTCTCGACTTTGGACAGAAATCGCCAATGACATAAAAGGTGTCACCGAAGAAACCACAACTGGCGTTCACCGACTATACGAAATGCACAAAACAGGATCACTATTGTTCCCGGCGATTAACGTAAATGATGCTGTTACCAAAAGTAAGTTTGACAATAAATACGGAACACGACACTCATTGATTGATGGAATCAATAGAGCGACAGATGTATTAATTGGCGGCAAAGTAGCTGTGGTCTGTGGATATGGCGATGTTGGCAAAGGTAGTGCTGAATCTTTGCGAGGACAGGGCGCTCGCGTAATTATCACCGAAGTTGACCCGATTTGCGCCTTGCAGGCAGCAATGGATGGATACGAAGTAAATACTTTAGAGAACACGATTCCAACTGCTGACATTTTTATCACCGCAACCGGTTGTAAAGATGTAATTACTGCAGAACAAATGAGCCGAATGAAAGACAAAGCAGTAGTCGGAAACATCGGTCACTTTGACAATGAAATAGACGTTGCCGGATTAGCTAAATACAAAAATATAAAGCGCAATAATATAAAACCACAAGTTGATGAATGGATCTTTGAAGACGGACATTCGATAATAATGCTGAGTGAAGGTAGATTGCTCAATCTTGGTAATGCAACTGGGCATCCTTCATTTGTAATGAGCACCTCTTTTACAAACCAAGTTTTAGCTCAGATTGAGTTGTTCACAAAAACTGCTCAATATCCAACTGGGGTATACACGCTGCCAAAAAATCTTGATGAAAAAGTTGCCAGGCTGCACCTTTCTGCACTTGGTGCACAGCTAACTGAATTAACTAAAGATCAGGCAGATTATCTAGGCATTCCAGTTACGGGCCCTTACAAGACTGATGAATATCGCTACTAAATGAAGCAAGTGCAGTGGGGGATTCCCAGTGCGATATTTAGTTTGGCACTAGCAGTAGCACTGGCACTTGGTGTAGCAAAAATATCTTCTGACGTTTTAGATTTGCCGGTGGCAGAAGCATTTATGTGGAGCCTGATAGCTCAATCCATTGGCTTACTAGTTGTGCCATTTGCAATTTCATACCTTAAGGGCAATGGTCCAATAACGGATTTTCAATTAAAATTTAGCAGTAGAGATATTTCACTCGGAATCAGTTTCGGAATTATAATTTTAGTTATCGGTGTGGTTATTGCAACAATTCAAATGGAGCTCAGTGGCGATTTCACCTCAGCCGCCGCTCAAGCCGCTGGATTATTTAAAGACAATCTACCGCTATTAGTTGGATTTATCTTTCTAGTTGCCATAGTTGGGCCATTTGTAGAAGAAGTCGCATTTAGAGGAATGTGGTTTAGCGCTTTAGAGCGCCAGTTTAACAGTCAAATTATTGCAATTGTGGGGTCTGCTTTAGTTTTTTCTGTGATTCACATTGAGCCACAACGCATACTTTTAATTTTTATAACAGGAATAATCTTGGGTTACTTAAGGTCTAAAACAAAATCGTTACCTGCTCCAATAATTGCTCATATGGTTAATAACACACCAGGAGCATTAGGATTTCTGATATTAACTACTGGCCCAATGCCGATTTAAGATTTTGCGACAAATTTTCATGTCTAATTCGTTGGTCGGTATAAAGCAAAATAATAAAACTTGCAAAGAAAGGTAGCAGCACGCTATAGCCAATAATTGTGCCGATTGTATCTAAAAAGACAGATAGTGTTGATATTTCTGCTGGGTTATCGGACTTAATCAATGAGAAAGGAATTTGAATAATTAAAGCCAATGCCTGAGCGATTAGTGAAGCCCAAAACGCCCCAAAAAAAATTCTTGCAAAATTCCTTTTTGTAAGTTGTCTTGAACGCACCAGCGCATTTCTTATAGTTGAATTTTCAAAAACTAAAACACTGGGTGCTAATAGTAGGCTGGTCCAGCTAACAATAAGCAGAATTAAACCAGCAAATAGTGAGATTGAAAGCAAAATACTTGCAAAACTGCCAGGTAAAATGCTTGAAATTAATACTACGATTATTGTCGGTGCAACTAGCAGAGTAATTTGAATTAAAATTATTACCACAGCTAGGGCTAGTAATTTTGAGACTTGAGGCTTAACTCGCATCCATGCTTCATTGGCAGAAAGTTTGGTGCCAGTGACTAAAAATCCTATTACTGGGCTAAGCACTCCAACGAGCAGTATTTGAATTACATAAAAAAGTAGCGTCAAAATTAACACAGTGGTAACGGCGGGTACCAATTCGCTCACGAGTAGTTCAACCTGTTCATTGTTGATTTGCTCACCAGCCGCCAGTTCGTTCACTCTTGCCATGAACTGCTGATCGGGTGGCAAAATCAGCAGAGCGGCTAAAGCTGCTAATCCTAAAAAGATGGCAAAGTTCAACGACAATCCAATAGTCGCGGCAGGATTTTTAACCAGAGATTTCAGTGCCGCAGCCACAATCTCAGTTATTCTTAAGGGTCTAATCTCAATAAATGCGGGCTCCATAGACTTAGTTGACCTCCAATACCACCATGTTACGAGAGGAGTGAAAATTCACAACTATGGCACAAGTTTTAGTTATAGATGACGACTTAGCTCTTTCTGAAATGCTGGGAATTGTATTGCGCGCTGAAGGTTATCAAACCCAATTTTGCGAAGACGGAAGCAAAGCCGTTTCGGCTTTTCGCACCCACAAGCCTGATTTGATTTTATTAGATTTAATGCTTCCTGGTAAAGATGGGATTGAAGTTTGTAGAGCAATTAGAAACGAATCTGGCGTTCCGATTGTGATGCTAACCGCTAAAGGTGACACTTTAGACATTGTGCATGGTCTCGAATCTGGTGCGGATGATTACATAGTTAAACCATTCAAACCCAAAGAATTGATTGCCCGAGTAAAAGCACGTTTACGCAACGAGCCAATCGTTGCTACCACCTTGAATCTCGGTGATTTAGTTATCGATATTGCTGGGCACAAAGTATTGAGAAATAGTTTAGAAATATCTCTTACCCCACTGGAGTTTGATTTATTAGTCGCCTTAGCAAAAAAACCATGGCAAGTTTTCACTCGAGAGCAATTGCTTACTGACGTTTGGAACTATCGCCATCCGGCTGATACCAGATTAGTAAACGTTCATGTGCAAAGGTTGCGGGCAAAAATTGAACAAGATCCTGACAATCCAAAAATTGTTATGACCGTTAGAGGCGTAGGGTACAAGGCAGGTCCGTGAAATTTATAAAAGACGCAAAAATATTTTGGCGTCAATCTTTACAGTTCAGAGTTTCTGCAACAACATTTATAACTTCATTGCTAGTCATTACCTTGCTAGGTTGGCTATTACTAAGTCGTATTTCTAGTGGGGTATTAACCGGAAAAGAAACCCAAACTTCAACTGAGGCAAAATCTGCATTCAGCGAGGCACAACGAATTGCAACTGCAACCGATACTGGATCGGTGAATTCAAGTTTAATTGCTGACACCATAGTTTCGTCTTTAGCAATTCGTGCTGGCCAAGCAGGCTTGTACGAAATACTGCTACTTTCTCAAAGCGAGGAGTCCACTGGCTCACCAGAACGTGGTACAAATTTGGTTGCAGTTTCTAGTATTTCAAATGAACTGAAAAATAAAGTAGCGAATTCTAGTAATCAGCATTGGATGTATAGCACGATAAATTATTTAGATGGTCGAGAAGTACCAGGATTAATTTATGGTGCACCGATTTCAGTGGTAGGCCTTGATAGTTACCTACTGTTTTTACTGTTTCCATTAACGCAAGAGCAACAGACATTGGCAATTGTGCAATCAGCCGTAATTTTTATCGGCTTTCTGTTGGTATTTCTACTGGTCGGAGTGGTTAGTTATGTAACCGGGGAGGTTTTACGACCAGTACGCACCGCTGCGCAAGCGGCTGAAAAGCTTCGCCTTGGCCTGTTAAGTGTGCGTGTTCCCGTCTTTGGGGAAGACGATCTAGCGACGCTTTCTCTTTCTTTTAATTCAATGGCCGAATCTTTACAGGCACAAATTATGCAACTCGAGCAACTATCTAGCATGCAGCGCCGATTCGTCTCAGACGTTTCCCATGAGTTGAGAACGCCATTAACGACTGTTCGAATGGCGGCAGATGTTCTTTATGAGGCAAGAGGAAATTATGAGGGTGAGGTAGCAAGAAGTGCTGAATTACTTTCTAATCAGCTTGAACGTTTTGAATCTTTACTTAACGAACTATTAGAGATTAGTCGATTTGATGCAAAAGTAGCAGAGCTGGAATTGAGTCAGGTAAGTCTTTCAGTTATCACAAATCAAGTTGCCGACTCATTAAGTGGATTAATTCAAAAGCAAAACTCACCGTTAAAAATCTCAGGAGAAGTACCTGACGTGCTAGCTGACTCGCGCAGAATTGAAAGAATTATTAGAAACTTATTATCTAATGCCATTGAGTATGGGGCAGGCAATCCAATAGAAATTACTTTTGGCTCAAATCAATTTGCGGTCGCCATGGTAGTTAGAGATTTTGGTCAAGGACTCAAGCCAGAAGAAACAAAATTGATTTTTAATAGATTTTTTAGATCTGATCCAGCTCGGACACGCGCGGGGGGTGGTACTGGCTTGGGGCTATCTATTGCCTTAGAAGATGCAAAGTTACATCGAGGTTGGATTGACGCAACCGGTGTACCGGATAAAGGCGCAATGTTCAGACTCACCTTGCCTCGTGAAACTCAGCAGGAAGTATTGCAATCTCCTTTGATTTTGGGTTTTGATGATGATGCAACATATCAAATTAATACCAGCTTTAGCACGGATGAAGTCTTTACTACACCTGAAAGTGTGCGATGAAGAAAGTAATTAATTTAATTCTTTTGACTGCGGCATTGACTGGATGTGTTGGCGTTCCAAGTCAGAGCGGCATATTTGAAGGGGACTTAGTAGAAACATCGGCAGGCAATTCAATCGTGCGGGTTATTGCAAGAGGTCCACAAGCAGGTATGAATCAAATAGAAATAGTGCAAGGCTTTTTGGATGCTTCAGCATCAAGTGAAAATGATTATGCAGTTGCGCGAGCCTTTTTATCTCCGGTGGCAGCCAAAAACTGGACACCGGATTCTTCGGTGCAAGTTTACGAAGGAGTAGGTAGATTAAATTCAACCGAAATAGATTCAATTTCATTTATAGCGTTAAAAGACGGTGAAATAGATAACTCAAATCGTTATCGACTAGCTAAGCCAGCAGAATCTATCGACCAAGAATTTCGTTTGCGCCAGATTGATGGTGAATGGAGAATACTAAATGCACCACGTGGTTTATTAATTTCAAAAGCAGACTTAACTCGTAGCTGGCGAATCTATCCGTTATGGTTTCCAGATTTATCAGGACAAGTACTAGTGCCAGATCCAGTAGTAGTTCCACAAACAGTTAGCGGAACAGCAACGTTACTAATGCAAGCTTTGCTGCGTGGGCCGAGTCGGGATTTAGCAGTTGCAGTAAAAACTGCCTTTCCGCAAGGCTCTGAACTGGGGGTAGCGGCGGTAACGGTTGAGAATTCAGTAGCTTCGGTGAGCTTGAATGCTGCAGCGTTGAATACTTCACCTCAGCAACGCCAATTGATGAGTGCGCAGATTACAAAAACATTAACTTCGCTACCAGGAATAAACGCTGTTCGAATTACCGTGGGCACTCAGGCGCTACCTATCGAAGATAAGCCATTGCAGCAAACTGCTTCTGATTGGCAAGAATTGACGGCTGATGCCGGCAGAACTCAGAACGCAATAGTTACGTTTAATGGCAGAATGTTTCGACTTGAAGGATCAAATCTAACTACGCCATATGTAGCATTCCTAGCCAATCAACCAAGTAATTTTCGTGCTGGAATCACTGATCGAAATTCGGCTATCTACGCTGCATTAAGTTCAGATGGCACAAAAGTTTATGTCGGAAATCTAGCTAGCACTAATCAACCAGAATTAATTTTGACTGGCAATTCATTTAGAGATCCGTTCATTGATCGCAGTGGCTTAATTTGGATCACCTCACCTGACGGTGTACAAGTAATAAATGGCGGCGAAGTAAGACCAGTGATAATTGCAGAGAATCTAAATGAGGATGAAATAGTTGATGTAATTCCAGCACCCGATGGGGTAAGAGCCGCGGTAATTTTAAATACTGGTTCGGGCAATCAATTAAGAATAGCAACCATTGAGCGAGATGCTACCGGTATTCGCTTGACTAAATTTCGTAGTGCAGAGCGAGTTTGGAACAACGTGGCACAAGTAAGTTGGCAAACTAACAGTGTTCTAGTTTTGGTGGACACCACAGCAGAACTGACCACAATCGCATCAGTAGATACGCTAACCGGCACATCACTTGTAATAGATTTTATTGAAGACATTGTGGCAATCTCTGCTTCGCCAATTTATCCGCTGTTGGTACAATTAGAAGATGGCACTTTGCTAGCTGCTAGTGAAACCGAATGGATAAATATCGGTAATTTTCAAAATCCACAATATACTGGTTAGTTTATCCACATTTTATAAACGTAGTTGATAATAATTCTTTCAACTGTCTTAATAGATTTATGTTGATTTCTGGATTTCGTGGATTAATTTCACCCCGCGCTTGTCTATTTTGCGGCCAAGGTGAAAATTATCTTTGCCATGCATGTTTTTGCGAAAGTCTTGTTCAGCCACAACTTTTGCTCTTAGCAAATACACCTACCTTAGTCATGAGTAGATACCATGATTTAGTTAGAGAAATAATTGTAAGACATAAAGATCATCATTTTGTAGCGATAAGAAAGTACCTGTCACACAGTTTAGCGATTGGGATTGAACTTATGAATTTAGATAAAAACTGTCAAATTATTAGCATTCCAACAAGTAAAAAAGCAGTAAGACAACGCTTAGATGATCCGGTAAAGTATATGGTCTCCCAAGCAGCGGCGAGTGCGGGTTTGAATTTCAATTCACAAGTTTTATCCATGACCAGAGAAAAAGTTGATCAAGTTGGGCTGAACCTTTTGCAAAGGCGCCGAAATACGGCAGGTATTTTTCAGGCAAAGCCGGGCAGTGCAACTGTGGCAGTTTTAGATGATGTGACGACAAGTGGTGCCACGCTGATTGCGGCAAATCATGCTTTGCGAGCGGCAGGGTATGAAGTTGTAGCAAATATTTGTGTGGCTAACACCCCTAAAACCCTGCAGTCATAGGGCTGATGAAATTGCCAGTAGGTTTGAGGGATGGCACTAAATCGAGTTTGTGGTTGCGCTGAGTCAAATCAGTTAGCCGATGCTAGCCGCAGGCAAAACGGTCCACGTAAGTCAAGTTCGCTTGAACGAGCACGGTGCGGTTTAGAGGTAAGTCCTGCCTTAGACCTTCTTGCAGATCAAGAAGATATCTGAGCGACAGAGATTAGTAACAACAAGTTGCAAAATCTGCTGCAGGCGAATGTGGGGACGAAAACCAGGTCAAGCGATTTGGTGCCATACTAATTTTTTTAGAAGGGTGACTTATGGAAGTTACAATTCGCGGAAGGCACGCAGACATCACGGCAGACTTCAAGGCGCGGGCAATTGCCCAAGTAGCACAGGTAGATCGATTTGGGATAAATATTGCTGTCTTGGATGTTGAAGTTACCCACGAGTCGAACAAGCGTCAAACTAAACAAGGTTTCAAAGTTGATCTAAGCGCTAAAGGCGCCGGGACCTCACTTAGAGCCTCCGCTAAAGCTGCTCAGATGACGGCCGCCTTGGATGCTGCGGTAAAGAAGTTAGAATTACAATTGAGAAAAGTTTCAGAGCGTAAGCAAAATCATCGATAGCGCCGACCGGCGGCTTAAAGGAGTAAGTTAGTGCCAGCATTTTTTGACAAAATTTTGCGTGCCGGTGAAGGTCGAATTTTAAAAAAATTAGTAGCTACTGCTAAAGCAGTTAACGCATTAGAGCCACGAATTGAAAAGTTAACTGATGAAGAGCTTAAATCTTTAACTGTTTCTTATATGGAACGAGCCGCTAAAGGTGAATCCTTAGACAAATTACTTCCAGAAGCTTTTGCAACCGTACGAGAAGCTTCTAAGCGCGTGCTAGGCCAGCGTCATTACGACGTTCAGGTAATGGGCGGCACCGCCCTTCATCTTGGAAACATTGCCGAGATGAAAACTGGTGAAGGTAAAACTCTTGTTTCTACACTGCCAGCATACTTAAATGCGCTAAGCAAAAAGGGTGTACACGTTGTAACGGTTAATGATTATTTAGCAAGTCGAGATGCAGAGTGGATGGGTAGAATCCATCGATTCTTGGGTTTAACTGTTGGCACAATCGGAGCTAATCAAGAAAGCGCAGAAAAAAAATCTGCCTATCTATGCGATATCACCTACGGTACAAATAATGAATTTGGATTTGATTATCTAAGAGACAACATGACGTGGAGTCCTGAAAATAGAGTTCAGCGCGGACATAACTTTGCAGTTGTTGATGAAGTTGACTCAATTTTGATAGACGAGGCAAGAACGCCATTAATTATTAGTGGACCAGCCGATGGCACCACCGATCAGTATAAAGTTTTCTCACGTTTAGTGAGTCAGTTAAGAGCTGAAGAAGATTACGAAGTTGACATTAAAAAGCGTACTATCGGAGTACTAGAGCCAGGGATTGCAAAAGTAGAAGCAGCGCTAAAAATTGAAAATTTGTATGAATCTGCAAATACTCCCTTGATTGGCTACTTAAATAATGCAATTAAGGCAAAAGAGATTTATCGAAAAGATCGAGATTACGTCCTTATGAATGGCGAAGTTTTGATTATTGACGAACACACCGGTCGTATTTTGCAGGGTCGGCGTTACAGCGAAGGAATGCATCAAGCAATAGAAGCCAAAGAAGGGGTAGAGATAAAACAAGAAAATCAAACTCTCGCCTCTATTACCCTTCAAAATTATTTTAGGTTGTACGGACGACTTTCGGGAATGACTGGTACAGCTATGACTGAAGCGGCCGAGTTTGACAAGATTTATAAATTAGGCGTAATCCCAATCCCCACCAATAAACCCATGGTTAGAAATGACTTGACGGATTTAATTTATAGAACTGAAGAGGCTAAGTATCAGGCGGTAATCAATGATATTGCTGAGCGACATAAAAAGGGTCAACCTATTTTGATCGGAACAGTAAGCGTAGAAAAATCCGAGACGCTGAGTAAGTTACTTACGAAACGCTCAATTGTTCACGAAGTGCTGAACGCTAAAAATCATGAGCGAGAAGCAAGCATTGTTGCGCAAGCAGGACACAAGCATGCGGTAACAGTTGCTACGAACATGGCTGGCCGAGGTACTGACATCATGCTCGGCGGAAACCCAGAATTCATTGCACAAAATAATTTGTCGAAGCGTGGCTTAGATCCTGAAACAGATTTAGAGGCTTATTCCAAGGCATATTTAGAAGAAGTAGATAAAGCCACTAAGCAAGTTCAAAAAGAGCATGATGAGGTTGTGCAATTTGGCGGGCTCTATGTGCTTGGCACCGAGCGCCACGAATCTCGGCGTATCGATAATCAGTTACGTGGTAGGTCAGGGCGTCAAGGTGACCCAGGCGCAACGAGATTTTATTTATCTTTACAAGATGAACTGATGCGTAGATTTAATGCTGAATTAGTTGATGCATTTTTAAGAAGATTTAATGTTCCAGACGATCAACCAATTGAAGCAAAAATGGTAACCAATGCCATCAAAAACGCACAAAGTCAAGTAGAGCAACAAAACTTTGAAATAAGAAAAAATGTTCTCAAATACGATGAAGTACTTAATTTACAACGTCAAGTGATCTATACCGAGCGTAAGCGGATCCTAGAAGGTGAAGACTTATCTAATGAAATTCGCGGATTTATAACTGACACAATTACAGATTATGTCAATGCCACAACTGGTGACGGCTTTGAAGAAGAGTGGGATTTAAATAAACTTTGGCAAGGTTTCAAAACCCTGTTTCCGATATCAATTTCAGTAGAAAAAATAAGAAGTGATTTAGGTGGAACATTAGATCAAGCTTCAATTATTGAAGCGGTAACCGAGGAAGCGCTTTCGGCATATCAGAATCGTGAACAGAATCTAACTACACAGGTTATGCGTGAATTAGAGCGGCAAGTGATGCTAGCTGTCCTTGATCGCAAGTGGCGTGAGCACCTGTATGAAATGGATTATTTGCAAGAGGGTATTGGATTACGTGCCATGGGGCAACGCGATCCGCTCGTTGAGTATCAGCGCGAAGGCTACGACTTATTCGTTGCCATGATGGAATCTATTAAAGAGCAGGTAGTTGGATTTGTTTTTAATGCACAAGTTAACTTAAATGACCCTAATGCTCCAGGCGCACAGAAAAATGAAGACCTGCAGTACTCAGCTGCCAAAAAAGACGGCGCAGCTTCTGTGGCAGGCAACGCGCCTGTGGTCCGCAAAGAAGAAGTTGGACGAAATGAGCCTTGCCCTTGTGGCTCGGGTAAGAAATACAAAAAATGCCATGGGTTAAGTAGCTAGCATTTTTCAAGTAGCACTTTTTCACCTAGCTTAAGAGAAACGATGATACGATTTCGCATGAAAATTGTAAAAGTTAGGAATTAACTTGGCTCGTCCAGCAAAAGCAGATTATGTTCCATTGATGATTGAGCTAGTGAGTGAAAAGCTTTTAAAAAATGAAGAAATCAAAATTGCAGATATTGCTATTGAATTAAATGTTAGTTCTGCCTTAGTCCATTTTTATTTTAATGATCTAAAAACTTTGACTGATGCTGCCTGGCAAAATATTTTTATGCGATATGTAGATGAAGATATCAATGCAGTTGATGACTTTGCACCAGGTAAAAATTGGGAAGGTGTAAAAGAACTGATAGATCAAATATTTTCACAAGAGCGTGATTCGATTCATTTTGCACACGCAAAAGCTTTAACAAATAGATTTAACTCTAATGAATTCAATGAAGTTGTTGAAGAATCGCACGAAGCACAAATAAGGCTTTGGAAAGAGTTAATGTACAAATACACGCAAGATGGAATTGTTGACCCAGTGGTAGACACTAAATCGCTAGCCTTACTTTTTATAGCAGCCCCACTTGGAATTGCCCTAGTCAAACCAGAACTATCTGAGAGTGAACGAAAGGGTCTTGCCAATGCGTGGTTAACAATGATTCGCGCAGTGATGGATCCAGATTTTAAACCATTTTCAAAATAACTAAGCCACCATTAATTCAGTACAGCGCCACCGATCTGATTCAGCGACAAGTCTCAAACACATTGCTCGACCTCGTACCCCTTTTTGAATTACCGCACTGACGTTAACAACAGAATCAGAAATTTTTGATACCTGAACGCATCTCAATAGTGGACGTGATCGATTTGCATCTGGTGGTGGGGTCACCGCTCGCCTTGCAACAGTGCAATAAACATCAAACGCTAACCACCTAATTAAATGAAATGCGGGTCTATCCCCAACTAAAACTTCGGCAATGCCGATAGCCAACGTCTCACTCCAAGCCTTGGGGTCCGGCAAGGACGAAATTGCCTGTGTAGAAATTTCAGGCTCATCAAAATAAAGACTCATCTCTAAGTCAAATTGAGCTTGCAAGTAAGGGGATTCACTTACGGGCAGTGCTTTGGTAGTGCCAACGACCGTACCTACTGATTTGAGTGGTGTTATATAAAAATCTTCCACGGTTCTCCTAAAGTCGGGGGAGTAATGTCTAACAGATTTTAAAAATTGTCAAACAAACTAACCGAAACGACCACTCTTTTTAATTTCCATTGATTAATCAATCAGTCTGAATAAATATGGGGTAATGGAGAACAGCTTTCTTAGTCAGCTAGAGAGAAATCTTGAAGTTCAAGCCTCCGGTATTTTGGCAGTCCAGAGAGAGGATCTTGTATTAGCGCAAGCACGAGGTGAATTAGCCCAACTTCAATTAGTTGATCGGTTACGTGCAAAAATTAATACAGAAGTAAGATTAAAAGTAATCTCATTTGGCGTAATTAATGGAACGCTTACCCAGGTATATCGGGATCACCTATTATTAGAATGCAATTCTCAACTTTGGTTGATTGATATTTTAAGTTTAAGACTTTTAACAAAATTAGAAAGATCAATTCAAAAGCCAAATATAATTGAGAAGAATTGGACAAAATTATCAAGTTTTAGAGATTGGATGTGTCACTATTCTGCGGTGAACATATATACCTCTGATGGTGATATTACCTCAGGGAATTTTCACAAACTTTACAAAGATCATTTTGAATTGAAAACCTCAAGTGAAGTAATATCAATTTATTATCACGATACAGTTGCGGCGCAACGGTCAAATGATTAATCTTAAAAAGCCATTTGCGCTGAAGCCTGACAACCGAAAAATACTGTTCATCGCTGGAGTAACTCTAATTTTGCTAAGTGCTGCAATGATGTTTTACAAAGTAAAAGAAGCTAGTGCAAGAAATTATGTGGTAGTAGCCACCCGAAGTTTGCCAAGTGGTGCTGTAATTGGCGAGGATGATTTGAGAATTATCTTGGTAGATTTGGCTGAAGTTGAAAATAATTACTTTACAGATAAAAATCAAATAATTGGAAATTCCGTATTAAAAAATATTTCAAATGGAGAGTTAGTGCCGCTTTCAGCAATTGGAGGTGTTCAGAATTTGCGAAGTGTGGCTATGAAATTGGCCATGGGGCGGGTGCCCCCTGAGTTATCAGTAAATGACAAAATTGATATTTGGTGGACCGATCCAGAATCAAAAATAGCTCAAAATCTATTAACAAAAATTAATATTGCGCAAGTGATTCAAGATGGCACTGGATACACCGGAACGATTACTTTGGTTGTAACGATACCGCCGAGCCAAGTAGGTTTACTTATTTCAGCCATAGGCACCCAATCAATAGACGTAGTGAAACATGAAAACTGAACTTCTTTTAGCGATCACCGACTCTGAATGGGAACTGGCTTTAGGGCGTGAAGTAAGTACAAATAGTTCATTTAAGATTGGACGTCGTTGTGTAGATCTTGCTGAAGTCTTAACAATGCTGCAGGTGAAAGATTTTAAGTTAGCAATCATTTCTTCTGAAGTTAATAACTTAGATTTAGAAGTCGTGACTGAGATAGAGCGCAAAAGTTGCCTTTTAATCGGCGTATTTAAAGATGGTGATTATTTAAAAGCTGATCGATTGAGTGAATTAGGAATCAAACACGTTTTGGGATTCAATGAGGTTAATCCAAGTAACTTCTTTACGAATCTGATGTTCTGTCTGAATCAAAAGCTAGGAATACCCGAAGAGAATTCATCCGGTGCAGTTATCCCAGGTTTAATTTCTGTCTGGGGAACATCTGGCGCACCTGGTCGAACCACCTTAGCTATCGACATCGCGAGCGCCTTACAACTAGTTAGTAGCTCTTGTTTATTGATTGACGCAGATGTCACTAATCCATCTATCGCATCTGCCTTGGGGCTAGCAGAGGACATTTCAGGTGTTAGTGCCGCAATACATTTAGCACAATCAGGAAAGTTAAGTAGAGAAAGTTTGTTTGATTGTGTAAAGAAATCTAAGATCGATCTAAGTGTCTTAACTGGGATATTGAACCCGGATCGATGGATTGAAATTAGACCTAGTGGGCTTCAAAAACTTCTTGAATACAATAGTGAAATTTTTTCAAATCAGGTGGTCGATTTAAATTCAATTTTGCCTGATACTCGTGAAGGAACCTATCCTGAGTTTGATTCAAATTCAAGATTTAGTCACGTTAGAACAATACTTGATTTTTCAGAAAAAGTAATTTTTGTCGTAAAAGCAAGCCCGCTCGGGGTAATTCGAGCAGCGGAAGTATTACAAAATGAATCAGACAATCTATTGAGTAAAACATCTGTAATTGTCAACCAGGTAAATGATTATTCTTTTAATATCAATGGACATGAATTAATTAAAAATGTTTTACAAAGATTTGTTCCAGTTAATCAAATTTGGTTTCATTTGGCGTATCCAGGTGAGTATGCTAAATCATGGTTAAGTGGCACCAGCGGTTACTCCTTAATTAATAATTCGAGTGAATTATCTTCTTTAATTAATCAGTTAAAACCTCAAAGGGTTGAAATGAAACAATACAAAAAAGAAATTAGATCTGTGGCTTGAGTTTGTCATAAAGCAGATCAAACTCTTTCTTTGAAATATCAGCCCACATTTGCTCGGCAAATTGCTCAACCCGCTGTCCAATAAATGGAATGTTTGAGGTAATTTCTAACTCAATTTGAAGTTGAGTGCCAGGATTGGTGGCGGCTATCTTTAGTGTGCCGGTGATTTCTATTGGCGCTTTTATAATGTTAATCTCAATAGTTGCCGCATAACCGCCAGCTTGCCAGGTTAGTTTTTCATAAACTTCTACTTTTTTACCAACTAATGATTCTACGATTTCTGGAAGTTCTGGCGTTAGTGCTCGGTATAGCTCTGTGGTGGTACTTTCAGCGTTCTGCTCTATTGTGAAATTACTTTCGACTGCACCGATATTTTCAGCTTTGGCCAAATTAAAGGCCTCACTCTGTAGCACTTCAATAACTTGTGCGGGGGACGCTTCAAGTACAAGCGAAGATGTTATTTTCTTGGACAAAATTCCCTTAGCGTGAGAACTATAAAAATTTGATTATTTTCGATTTTTGTCGGTTAACTTCCACGCACTTGGTAACAGAACTCCAGCTGCTATTGCTTTGACGATGTCACCAATAATAAACGGAACAACCCCCACCATTAAGGCTGAAATTAGAGAAATCTCTGCGTAGATAATTAACCCAATCACACCAAAAATATAAATAGTGATTGATCCGACTACATAACCAAAAAATACATTTAAAAATTTATTCGTTGATAAATTCTTAGCCAAATATCCAACTGCAATTGATGCAAAGATAAATCCAACTAAGTAACCACTAGTAGCGCCATATACTGCCTCGAGCCCACCTTTGCCATCCGCCATAATCGGAAGTCCCGCTATCGCCAAGGCTAAATAAGCACTCTGGGCGATTGCTGCGCGCTGCGCACCTACTGCAGCGGCACCGAGCAAAATTACAAAAGTTTGAAGTGTTAGTGGGACAGGAGTAAAGGGTAAATATATTGCTACTTGCGCAGCTAGCGAGGTTAACGAAACCAATGCGGCTACCTCAACCACTGCTGCGGTTTTTGACTTAGTAAACCAGCGATCAACTATTACTGACGACATAACTAAACTCACCATTTTTTCTCCTTGGGGATATCTTAGTCGACTCCCGGTAAATCAACTACCAATTACCAGTCAAGCTCGCTGCGATATGGAGGGTTGGCGCCCTTTCGCGAACAAGTTATGGCTGAAGCGGAAAGTGAATTATTAATTATTTGCTCCCAGGTAGAGATTGGTATATCTGAAACTATTCCCACTTTAGAAATTAACTTTGCCTCGATTAGTTGGGTCAATAAAGCTGCCGCAAATGTATCGCCGGCTCCAATTGTGTCGATTAGGTTTACTGAAAGCGCAGAATAATGCGTGGGAGCTGAATTTGGACTAACTAACATTGCGCCATTTTCTGCTTGGGTAATTATTACTAGTTTTGCACCCAAATCCAGCCAGTGCATTGCAATATCTTCTGGAGATTTATCAGGATTAAACCAGTAGAGATCTTCATGGCTGACTTTGACCACATCACTTAGCGAAGCGATTGATTCAATTCTTTGCCGCAAGCGCGGCGCATCCTGCACAAGGTTAGGGCGAATATTTGGATCAAAACTTATCGCAGCTAATTGTTTTAATTTTATTTCTTTTATCCACTGCTCTACTGCCGCCGCCCCGGGCATAGTGGCAGCAGTGAGTGAACCTAAATGCACCACCGCTACTTCAGATGGGATCTCGAGCGAGAGTTCGTATTCTTGCCAACCAAAATCCGCGCAGCCTGAGAGGTCTGCAGAGTATTGCGCCGAGCCATCCGCTTGGATTAATGCCTTAATTACTAGAGCTTTATCATCTGTTTCAATCGCGGTAGAGAGGTCGACTGCCGCTTTGGTTAAGTAATCTTTAATTTGTTGGCCAGTAGAATCCTTTGAAATTCTGGCCTTGAAATAACTCTTTAGACCTAAACGAGAAACGGCAAGGGCGGTATTAGCGGGACTACCGCCAAATATTCGCTCTTGCCGTCCGTTTAGTTCAATTACGTCATCGACTAATGCTTCACCAATTACTAAACAAGCGTTCTGCACTTTGAATTGGTGGAATTAACCGAGTGCTACTTGATCTCCGGTGGCAGAGAACAAATGCACTTTTGAAGGCTTTGCTCTTAACTGGGTTCCGGGGCGGTAGCGATCGTTTCCTTTTACTCGAGTCACGATGTCAGTATCTGAGCCATCGATCTTTCCGTAAATGAAGGCATCAGCACCTAATTCTTCAATTAAGCTAACGGTGAACGGAACTCCTCCATCGCCAATTTCGAATTCTTCGGGACGCACACCAACAATGATTTGATTATTGGTTGCATTTCGGGCTTCTCTTGAAACCTGTACATCAAAGTCACCTAACTTTGTTCCAGATTCAGATAAATCTTGTGTGAATAGATTCATTGCAGGAGAGCCGATAAAGCCGGCCACAAATGCATTCTTTGGAGTTTCATAGAGTGCACGAGGAGTGTCCACTTGTTGCAGTAGACCATCTTTTAGAACTGCTACGCGGTCACCCATGGTCATTGCTTCAACTTGATCGTGAGTTACATATACGGTTGTTGTAGCTAACCTTTTTTGTAGTGCTGCGATTTGTGTACGAGTTTGTACACGCAGTTTTGCATCCAGGTTTGAGAGTGGTTCGTCCATCAAGAAAACCTGTGGGTTACGTACGATTGCACGACCCATTGCTACACGCTGACGTTGACCGCCAGAGAGCGCCTTTGGCTTTCTATCTAGATATTGTTCAAGATCTAATAGTCGAGCAGCTTCATTTACACGGGTTTGAATTTCGCTTTTATTCATTTTTTGAATAGTTAGCGCGAAAGCCATGTTTTCGCCAACTGTCATGTGTGGATATAGCGCATAGTTTTGAAACACCATTGCTACGTCCCTATCTTTAGGTGCAACATCGGTTACATCTTGCCCACCAATATGAATAGCACCAGCATTTGTTGGCTCTAGTCCTGCCAACATGCGAAGTGTGGTTGATTTTCCACAACCAGATGGCCCCACTAGCACTAAAAATTCCCCTGAGTTGACAGTCATATTTAACTTGTCTACTGCGGGGGCGTGGGTCTTGTCATAAATGCGCGTTGCATTTTCGAAACGTACTTCAGTCACGGCAAACTCCTGTTCAGGTAAGTGTCCTACCGGTTTCGACTTAACTTAGTACCTACCCAGCCGCTGGGGCGAGCGGCAGGTGGATTTTTTACTTAATTTTTGAACTTTTTGATAGCGAATCGAAGCAAGCGGACAAAAACAAGAAGTGCCAAAACAAGTGACACCCAAGGCAGCGCTAAGCCTAGAAATGTGGTGCTATTGCCCAAGGTGCTCAGCACACTCTGAAAGCCTTTTTGTAGCCCTGCCCAAAAGCCGATTGGCTGAACGGCATCAAGCGCATCTTTTCGCAATAAGTTTATATAGATAGACGCCATGTCTACCTGGTCTGCAAGGTACTTTTGTTGAGCGATCAGTCCATTTAATTCGGCTTGTCGTTCCGCTAAGGCACTTTCGGCTGCTATTAAGTCTGAGACATTGGTTGCTTGCTCGACTAATTCTGCTAGGCGATTTACTGAATTTTCTAGAGAATCAATACGCGCCTCTAAATCAGAGGATTGCATTGTGACATCAGTGCGCGAAGTGTTAAGTGCTTCAACGTTTCCTAATTTGCTTACTTCATCTAGAAAGCTGTCATAATTATTTGCCGGTACCCGTACTAATAGATAGGCGCTGGTCACTTTTTGCTGCGTTGGGTCGGTGTATTGAGATTGATCATCTATTCGTCCATCAAAATTTTCAATAACCGCGATTACCTCAACGACACTTTCTTCAATTTCATCAACTCTTAGGGTGAGCGAGCCAGATTCAATTACTTGACGATCTGATATGCCAATATCTGTTTTGCCGATAGCAAGCGATTCTGAAACTGCCATATCCGGTGCAACTGAACTAAACTCGTCTGTTCCCGAACCAGAACAACTAATTAGAAAAAATGAAACCAAAAATGAAAGTGTAAGTAATTTAAATTTAGACATTTAGACCCCTCAGGCTATGAGATAATTATCCCGTACTATTTGCTAACTAGTTATGAGGCAGGCCGGTGATCTTCGCCGCTTAATTGCTCGAGTGCATGAAGTAAAAATCCGTCTAAAACGATTAGCGCGTCCTTCACTCCAGCTGGCGAGCCAGGCAAGTTGATTATGAGTGAATTGCCGCTAACTCCGGCAATCGCCCTTGATAAGGCGCTGGTAAAAACTTGCTTTGCAAGGCCAAAGGCTCGGATTGCTTCACAGATTCCAGGTGATTCTCGGTCAATTACTTTTTTAGTCATTTGTGGGGTTACATCAGTGGGGGAGTGGCCGGTGCCACCAGTAGTAATTATTAAATCAAAATTTTCATCCACTGCGTTACGTAATTCACTTTCAATTAGTGGACCATCAGCCATAACTAGCGGTTGGTCACATTTAATCCCTAATTCTGTAAGCGCCTTTACAATTAGCGGACCAGAAAGATCTGAGTAGGTGCCCGCAGCAGCTCTGGTTGAGACAGTAATTACTTTGGCACGAAATTTAGGCGAGTGGTTCATCAGCAATTAAAGTAGTTCGCCGGGCGGTTGCAAACTTTTCAGATATTTCGGCAAGTTCATCTGAAACAATCTTCTTCAATTTTTTATCACTTGCCAAGATAGATTGTAAGTGTGAGACTGTTTCACTTAGTTCGTTCTGCTCTGTCTCTAGCTCTATTTTTGAAGTTTTAGTAAGCCGCCTTAAAGGCATTTCTAGAATGTAGTTTGCTTGCAATTCGCTTAGTTTGAAGGTCTTCATCAATTTTTCTTTTGCTACCGCGGTGTCTTCACTTGATCGAATTATTTTAATTATTTTGTCTATATCAATTATTGCTAGCAATAACCCTTCGATTAAATGAAGTCGATCTTTAGCTTTCTTAAGTCTGTATTCGCTACGACGGGTGACAACAGCCAAGCGGTGTTTTAAATAAACTTGTAAAAGCTCTGCCAGGCCTAACGTTCTTGGCCTACCCTCTACCAGCGCAACCGAATTTATTGAAAAAGATTCTTCCATCGGCGTTAATTTGTAAAGGTCTGCTAATAATTCTTCTGGTTCATGGCTTGACTTAACCTCGATTACTAACTGCAAACCCTTTTCACCATCAGTTAGATCAATTACGCGTGAAATTCCCTTGAGTTTTTTCGACTCGACTAAAGACTTTATTCGATCAATAATTCTCTCAGCGCCAACGTTAAAAGGTAACTCTGTAATTACGATTCCCTTTTTTCTTGGCGAGACAGATTCAATTGTGGCTTTTGCCCGCATCTTAAATGTTCCACGACCACTTAAATACGCCTCACGGATGTTCGCTAAATCAAGAATCTCGCCACCGCTTGGCAAGTCTGGGCCAGGAATATGTTTTATCAGATCGTCAAGCGTCGCTTTTGGATTTTCTATGTAATAGCGAAGCGCGCTAATAACTTCACCTAAATTATGTGGGGGCATATTTGTTGCCATACCAACGGCAATTCCACTTGCGCCGTTGACTAAAAGATTAGGAAACGCTGCTGGTAAAACGCTTGGCTCTACTTCGCGGCCATCGTAATTGGCACGAAAATCGATAACATCTTCATCTAACGATTGCGTCATACTGAGGGCAGCGGCAGTCAAGCGACATTCGGTGTAGCGCATTGCGGCTGGGCCATCATCTAAAGACCCAAAGTTTCCTTGCCCGTCAATAAGCGGCAATCTAAGTGAAAACGGCTGCGCCATTCTTACCAACGCGTCATAGATCGCGCTGTCGCCGTGGGGATGTAATTTACCCATGACCTCACCAACAACGCGCGCACTTTTAACATGCCCTTTATCTGGTCGTAAACCCATTTCATTCATTTGAAACAAGATTCGACGCTGTACTGGTTTTAATCCATCGCGCGCATCCGGTAAGGCGCGGGCATAAATCACTGAATAGGCGTATTCCAAGAAAGATCCGCGCATCTCATCTGATACGTCAATATCAATTATGCGCTCAATAATTGCGCTATCAGATGCTTTCTTTGGGGACAATTAATTTAAGCCTATTCGTTTGTTTTTGAACCAGACCCAAATAAAATCTCGTCCCAACTAGGAACCGAGGCTCGTTTAGGTTTAATAACAGGTTTTTCTTCAACTACTTCAGCTGCAGTTTCAATAACTTCTGGCTTCACTTGTGTCACTGGAATTTCTGCGGTTGGAGCAAACATTGAGGTGGATGTTAAATCTGGCTTAGGTAGCGGCATAGTTTTTTCGCGCGGATCTACTTGCGCTTGTGGGCTCACCCAAAGTGGTATTTCAGACTCTTCTTTTGATATTTGCGGAACTGAAACTAAGCGAGGTGCTGGGGTTGGCTCACTTTCAATTTCTTCCGGAGTATCTAACAACCACCGCGCAACATCATTGAGGGGTGCAATGGTTGATACAGCTGAATCAAATATCCAGTGGGCTTCGTTTTCGCCTTTCTTTCCGATAAAAGCTAAGGCAACATTCCAACGACCGTCTTCTCGCCGCCAGGCATCCCAACGCATTGTTGTGGGGTTTCCGCCACCAGCTGCCACTCGGGCTAAAACAATTTCTTTAAACATTGCACTTCCGCGCGCACGACGAATTTCTGTGGTCTGTGCTTTCTCTGCAATAAAATATCGCTCTTGTAAAACTGGCTGTTCGTATTTTCTGATGCGAGATAATTCCATGCCAGTAGCGGCAGCCAAATCTTCTGAAGTGACACCAGATCTAATTCGTGACTGTATCTCTGCAACAGAAAGTTCTTGATTTAAATCTTGATCGTTTGGTTTTGGTCGTTCGCGCCATTGGCGAACTGCATCGCGAATTTCTTCATGAATTTCTAATTGGTATTCAATACCTTCAGAATCCCTTAGGTGTAAAAAGGAGCCCTCATCGCTTAATTTGGTAAATCTCAAGGCGCGCACCAATAACTCCTTTTTCAATTATTACTTATGCCAACTTTAGACAATTAATTAAGAAAGTTGGGTTACATTGCTTGCTGCCAAGTCGGCGCGCCTTAACCAGGGGAGTGAAATCACAGTTAACAAAAATCCCACCAGTCCCGATAGTGACACCACCCAAAAAGCAGCTGAAGCATTAATTTCGTCAATTACCCATCCAGCAAAAGGAGCGGATAGTGACAGTCCTAATCCCGAGCCGGTGTTGGCCCACGCCAAACCCTCTGTCAATTGGTCTCTATTGACTAATCTGCCCACCAATGTGTAGCCGGTGATCAAAGCGGGGCTAATTGCTAAGCCAGCGATCAGTAGCACCGGGAACATAACCTCGAAAGATTTTATAAAAGGTAGCAGCGAGAGTGAGAGTGCGAAGAAAAACATAGTTAAGGTGAATCTCAGCGAAATAGACCCAGTGAAGTTAGCCGTACCGAAAATTACTCCGGCCACCAACGAGCCAAATGACCAAACTGCGATTAACGCCCCAGCTAAGTTTTTGTTTCCTAAATCTTGCGAAAAGGCCACAACCACAATTTCAGCTGCTCCCCATACACCACCAAACAGCATGAAAATTAGAAATACGCTTATCATTCCTGGAACAAAAATTGCTGGCTTACTTCGTTTGTAACCTTTTGCTAGCGGTGGTGGCTCAGTGGCTCTTTGCGTAGTAAACCAAATGCTGCCAGATGTTACTAATCCAATTGCTAAAATTAGTCCAGAGGCATCAAAAAAAGAAACACATAAAACAGTGACAATCGGTGGCGCTAATACAAAAATTATTTCATCCACCACACTTTCAAAAGCAAATGCAGTATTTAATTGTCGATCGGTCTTAGTAATAAACATCCAGCGTGCCCGCACCATCGGGCCAATACTCGGCATCGCCAAACCCGAGAAGACAGCAGCGATTACAACCAAAGAAAAATTCGCATCAAGCAAAACCGTGCCGATTAAAGCGCTGAGACTTAAAGAGTGAACCGTTAAAATAATGGGTATGACGCGATGCTGGCCTAATTTGTCAGCAAATCTCGACGAAATCGGTGCTCCTACTGCAGCAGCGAGCGACAGCGTGGCAGCAACCACACCTGCTAAGAAGTAACTATCAGTGCGCGACTGAACTAGTAAGACGGCGGCTAATCCATACATCGCCATTGGGGCGCGAGCAATCAAGCCGGCAAAAGAAAACTCTTTACTTCCAGGAAGGCTTAATATTGCTTTGTAAGTTTTGAACACGAGTCAGATGCTACGGCTAGCCTGCAAGTACCCTAGATACCGATGGAGACAAATCTAGTTGAGCAATTGGCCAAGCTGGCATTAGATATTGCGCACAGCACTGGGCGGCTCTTAATTGATGAGCGTCCGGATCAGATGCAGGTAGATACAAAAACTTCTGATACCGATGTAGTAACTGCCATGGATAAAGCAGCAGAAGCTCACATAATCTCGCGAATAATTTCTCAGCGCCCAGATGACATTTTTTTAGGCGAGGAGGGCACCGTCAATAATTCGCCAAATCCCACCCAAGTGAAATGGATTGTTGATCCAATAGATGGAACCGTCAACTATCTACATAAGCATCCAATTTGGTCAGTATCAATTGGAGTTCAGGTGCAATCCGTTACGCAGGTAGGGGTGGTACATGCACCATTATTAGGGGAAACCTACTTAGCTATAAAAAACCAAGGTGCATTTTTAATAAACAAAGAAGGTAAAACTAAAGTTGAAATCACTCGAGGCACTAGTTTGGCGCACACGCTCGTAGCTACCGGGTTTTCGTATGAGAGTGAAAAAAGAAAAAAACATTCTGCCGTCATTCACGAAATATCAGATAAAGTAAGAGATTTTCGACGAGATGGTTCTGCTGCGATTGACCTATGCATGGTTGGGCTCGGCAGAGTTGATGCCTATTTTGAAACAGGACTGCATCCGTGGGATTACACTGCCGGTGCACTTTTCGTACAAGAAGCGGGTGGTAAAACGGGCGGTTTACCTGGATCAGATTTAAATCAGGATTTAGCTATTGCATCTAACGCCGTAGTTTTTGAAGAATTTTCTAGTTTAATTAGAGATTGTTACCGCAGGTTTTATTAGTCAATTCTTTTTAGCCCACTTTGGTATTGCGAACTGAGGTTTAAATAATTTTCAACCGAATCTTCGAATGCACCAGATTGGAACATATTTTCTTTAATCTTTACTGGAACTCCAATAGCTAGTGAATAACTAGGAACTACCTTGCCCGGCGGCACTACCGAGCCGGCTGCTACCAAACTAAATTGTTCAATTTTTGAATTTTCTAAAACAGTTGACCCCGATCCAATTAAACAATTATCTGCAACCGTGCAACCTTCAAGATGCGCATTGTGGCCAACTACGCAGCGGGCGCCAATTACGGTGGGTTCTTGATTGCGACAATGAATTACCGTTCCATCTTGGATTGAAGTTTCTTCTCCAATAGAGATGTAACTTGAATCACCGCGCAACACTGCACCAGGCCAGATCGAGGCCTTGGCGCCAATTCGGACATCACCAATCACTACACAATCTGGGTGTAAGTAAGCGCTGGCGGCTATTTGCGGGGTCTTGTCAAAAAGTGAGTAGATTGCCATGAATCAAATTGTGCCCTCACCCAGTCAGGGGTGAGGCGGTAGGTCTATTGTGGCGGGACTCACCAGTTTTAAAAAGTGCCAAAGTGCTGGTGATACGGCACAATCCTCGCGTATAGGACAAAGGAGATGTTGAGACCGTGGCAACTGATTACGATGCCCCACGCAAAACTGATGAAGAGTTAGCCGAAGACAGTCTTGAAGATTTAAAGGCTAAGCGCGCCGAAACAAATAATCCGCAAGCAGATGTTGATGAGAATGAAATTCTTGAAACTATCGAATTGCCCGGTGCAGACCTTTCAGATGAATCACTTTCGGTAAAAGTAGTTCCAAAACAAGCAGACGAATTTACTTGTTCAAAATGTTTCTTAGTAATGCATCGCAGCAGATTGGCTAGCGATAAAAAAGGTGTAATGATATGCGAAGAATGCGCTTAGTCGTTGTTCTTCTCGAAAAATTTTTGTACCAGCATTTGAGCTAAAGCCAACATAGTTGTCAAGGCAATAGCCCAAAGTAAATTATCTGAAAATGAGCCAGGTGATTTTTTTGTAGGTGGCTTTCGTCCGGTAGCTTTAGTAAAAGAATTTGCCGTAATCTTTTTCGCTAGGGCTGTAACGAGTGGAGTCAGTAGCGGGCCCAAAAGCCGTGCGCCTACCGAAACCGGATTGTTTGCCATAGACTCAATTGTGGCAGAGACAATTTTGATTTATGAAAGGACTGCATTGATTAAAGTCCCATTCTTGAAATTGCACCCAAATGCCCAAATTCCTACCCAAGCAAATGAATTTGATGCGGGTTTTGATCTATCTGCGGTGGAATCAGTGCGCTTGGCTCCTTTTGAACGAGCCGCGATTGGCACCGGTATTGCAATTGCGCTTGAAAAAAATCAGGTCGGTCTAGTTCACCCACGCTCAGGCTTAGCAATAAAACACGGAATCGGAGTATTAAATGCCCCCGGAACTATTGATGCAGGTTATCGCGGAGAGATAAAAGTAATCTTGATAAATCTAAATTCGCAAGATAGTTTTGAAATAAAAGCAGGAGACAGAATCGCGCAGCTGATCATCCAAGAAGTAGCTAGCGTTGAATTTGAATTAGTAGAACAATTACCACAATCCGCAAGAGGTACTGGCGGCTTTGGTTCTTCTGGGCGGTAACTAATGTCAAATCAAAATCCAGATAGAGAATTATTCGAAAAGGCATTAGGTGGCTGGCGCGGGTTAGTAGATTCGGGCTTGCCGGCGGCTATATTTTTAATTTTATATTTAGTTTTTAGTGAATTAAACTTGGCACTTTGGGTGTCACTCAGTGTTGGCGCAGTGATATTTGCTTTGCGTCTTATTAAAAAGGAATCCCTTTCACAAGTGATTGCAGGGTTTTTTGGACTAGCAATCTCTGTCTTTATTACTTACCGCACTAATAATGCCGCAAATTTCTTTCTAACAGGCTTGGTAACCAACGCCATTTATGCAGCCGTATTTGCTGGATCTATTTTTATTAAGAAACCACTCATGGCGTACATCATTGGAGCCATCTCGGGTGATACAAAGTTGTGGTTAACAAATCCGAGCTTGCGGCGGGTTTGTGTGAATTTAACTTGGTTTTGGGTGGGCCTTTTTAGTATTAGATTGATTGTGCAAATACCGCTTTATTTCAATCAAGCCATTGGCCTGCTAGGAACCAGTCGGCTATTTATGGGCTGGCCACTGTATCTACTAGCGGTTTATGTCACTTATCGAATTGCCAAAGCAGCTCGCGATCGCGCCGCGAGCACAGAGTAATTTAATAGTGAAGATTAGACTTGGGTTAAATTGAAAATTGATGAAGTAATTGAAGTTCGATGTGACAAAATTGCTCACGGTGGTTATGTTGTAGCACGCCACGAAGGTGTCGTGATTTTTGTAAGACAGGCGCTACCGGGTGAACTTGTCAAAGTGCGGATCGTTAAATCAGCACCTGGTAAAAGAGCCTGGATTGGCGAAACGCTAACCGTTCTAGAAAAAAATGAACACAGAGTTACACCACCTTGTGAGTACTTTAAAGCTGAAGGCTGTGGTGGTTGCGATTTTCAGCATGCTGATATCGACTATCAACTTCTATTAAAAAAAGATATTCTTATTGAGCAACTAAATCGCTTAGCCAACATTTCAGCACTACCTGAGATCATTACCCATCAGTTGGACCCAAAAGACTTTAACTATAGAAGCAAAATTCGCTTAACCACTAATGAAATGGGTGAGTTGGGGTTTAGAAAGTTTCGTTCAAATCAAACGATACCAATTACTCATTGCAAAGTTGCCCTACCGGCAATCAACTCATTTTTAGCTGAGCTAAAAGATGAATTTATTAATACCGAAGTTGAATTAATATCTACTGATACTGAGACAATTATTTTAGAAAAAGGATTTGACAAAAAAATATCAACACGAATTGGTAATGTTGATTTTATTCATTTTGCTTCTGGGTTTTGGCAGTCTCATATAGCAGCAGCCGAAAAACTTAGTGAAATCATTCTAAAAGCAGCAATACCGAACAATAGCGCTTTAGACTTATTTGCCGGAGTAGGCATTTTTGGCAGACTACTACTAGAAAATAACAAAATATCAAAACTCACTTCAGTTGAGCTAGACAAAAATGCGGCAGCTTGTGCTGCAGAAAATTTGGCAAAGTTTGCTAATGCTAAATCAGTGAGAATGGATGTTGAAAAATTTATTTTTAGTACTAATCAAAAATATGATTTAGTTTTGCTAGATCCACCGCGAAGTGGCTTGGGGCAGAAGGCGAGTGCGAGGTTAGCTGAAATCGCACAGCAGCAGATAATTTATATCGCTTGCGATCCGGCTTCACTCGCTCGCGATACCAAAGTATTAGTAGATACTGGGTGGCAGCTTTGCGCTTTGGAGTTGGTAGATGCGTTTCCCCAGACCCATCACATGGAAACAGTCGCGATTTTTGCACCGGAAGTTTGATTTTTTTCAACTGATAGGATTTGCTCGTAAACTTCATATGGAGCAAACTTGAGTCAGAATTCTTTTAACACTAAGCGCGAATTGGCGGTTGGGGCCAAATCGGTCTCGATTTTTGATATTACAAGAATTAGTAATACAGCTGACTTACCTTTTAGTTTGAAGATTTTGCTAGAGAACCTACTTCGCAAAGAAGATGGTTTTAATGTGACTAAAGCTCACATTCAAGCCTTGGCCGATTGGGACCCAAAAACCGAGCCAGATACCGAGATTCCATACACCCCTGCCCGGGTGATTATGCAAGATTTCACCGGCGTACCAGCGATAGTAGATCTAGCAACTATGCGCGAGGCAATGAATGAATTAAAAAAAGATCCGCAACTGGTAAATCCGCTAGCACCGGCAGAGTTGGTAATCGACCACTCAGTAATTGCAGACGCCTTTGGGTCAAGTACCGCTTTTACAACAAATGTGGATTTGGAATATCAAAGAAATATTGAACGGTATCAATTTTTGCGTTGGGGACAAGGCGCATTTTCTGAATTTAAAGTAGTTCCACCAGGTACCGGAATCGTCCATCAAGTGAATATTGAAAACTTAGCAAGAGTTATTTTTGAAAAAGATTCAGTTGCTTATCCTGACACCGTAGTTGGAACAGACTCACACACCACAATGGTGAACGGACTGGGAGTTTTGGGTTGGGGCGTCGGCGGAATAGAAGCTGAAGCAGCCATGTTGGGCCAACCAGTAAGTATGTTGATTCCGCAAGTTGTTGGATTTAAATTAACTGGAATTCTAAAAGAAGGCGTAACAGCTACCGACTTAGTTTTAACAATCACTGAAAAGTTAAGACAGCATAAAGTTGTTGGTAAGTTTGTAGAATTTTATGGCGAAGGTTGTTCTAATATTCCTTTAGCTAACAGAGCAACTATCGGTAACATGAGCCCAGAATACGGTTCGACCGTTGCAATATTTCCAATTGATAATCAAACAATTGATTACTTAAGGTTTACTGGGCGAAGCGAACAACAATTAGCATTAATAGAAACCTATGCTAAAGCGCAAGGTTTGTGGCTAGATCCTAAACACACACCTAGATTTAGTGAGTACTTGGAGTTAGATTTAGATTCAGTTGAGCCAAGCATTGCTGGCCCAAAGCGCCCACAAGACAGAATTAATCTTAGAGAAGCAAAAAATAATTTTAAAAAAGTTTTGCCGCAGTACACAACTGAGCTCGAAAAAAGCGTAACGGTAAACCTTTCTGGTGAAAGTTTTGAACTCAAACATGGCGCAGTCGTAATCGCCGCAATAACTTCTTGTACAAATACCTCTAACCCTGATGTGATGATCGGGGCAGGGCTTTTGGCAAAAAAAGCGGTAGAAAAGGGACTCTCGCGAAAGCCATGGGTTAAAACCACGCTGGCACCAGGATCTCAAGTTGTTACTGACTACTACAACAAATCTGGACTCACTGCCTACCTAGAAAAACTTGGGTTTGATTTGGTCGGCTATGGCTGCACCACTTGCATCGGAAACAGCGGGCCACTTCCGAGTGAAATCTCTAAAGCGGTAAACGAAGCTGATTTGTCAGTCTCAGCAGTTTTAAGTGGCAACCGAAACTTTGAAGGAAGAATAAATCCCGATGTAAAGATGAACTATTTAGCTTCACCGCCGTTAGTGGTTGCCTATGCGCTCGCTGGCACCATGGACATAGACATTGTTAATGATCCCCTCGGCTTTGATGAAGCAGGTGCGCCAGTTTATCTAAAGGATATTTGGCCCACTACTGATGAAATTACCAAAACAATTCAAGGCGCCATTGATAAAGAGATGTTCACCAAGCGATATGCCGACGTATTTAAGGGCGACGAAAGATGGCAAGCATTACAAACTCCAACCGGTGCGATATTTGATTGGGATCAACAAAGCACTTATGTAAGAAAAGCGCCTTATTTTGACAACATGCCAACAAAACCAAATGAGGTAAGTGATATTTCTTCAGCCCGAGTGCTGGCTTGGCTAGGTGATTCAGTAACAACTGATCACATCTCACCTGCCGGAAACATTAAAGCTGATAGTCCGGCTGGTAAGTATTTGACAGCCAATGGAATTGATAAGAAAGATTTCAACTCTTATGGTTCTCGCCGCGGCAATCACGAAGTAATGATTCGAGGAACATTTGCCAATATTCGTCTGCGGAATAAGTTGGTTTCTGGGGTAGAAGGTGGATTCACAAAAAACTTATTAACTAATGAAACTACTTCTATTTACGACGCAGCACAGGCCTATGGCGAAAAAGATATTCCACTTGTAATAATTGCGGGTCAAGAGTACGGATCGGGCTCATCGCGCGATTGGGCAGCAAAAGGCACCTCGCTGCTGGGGGTAAAGGCCGTGATTGCCGAATCTTATGAGCGGATACATCGCAGCAATCTAGTTGGAATGGGCGTACTACCGCTGCAATTTAAAGATGGCGAAAACCTAGAAAGTTTGAACCTAAACGCAAGTGAAGAATTTTCAATATTGGGTATAACCCAGCTAAATCAGGGCATGATCCCATCAACCGTTAAGGTCGCCGCTAAAAAATCCGATGGTTCAGTGATTAACTTTGAAGTCAAAGTTCGAATTGATACACCTGGTGAAGCAGAATATTTTCGCCACGGCGGAATCTTGTTGTATGTATTGCGACAATTGGCTGGTATTTAGTTTTCGTTGTAAAAACGTATTGGCCCAGTTTGTGTAGCAAGTACTTTGTCTCCTATTTTTAAACTAACTGGAGCGGCTACCCTGGCACAAATTTGTGACTTATCAGCTAACTCTAAATGAATTAGTGCGTCATGACCAAAATATTCGATCTCTGCTACCTTGGCATTGGATTTAGACTTGACTAAATCGATTTGAATCTCTTCCGGCCTAACGACTAGTTTGCCCTTTACTCCAGATTGCGGCTGGATAGACGAAAGTGGAGTGTAGATTTTTCCGGACTTGGTTTTAATCGCCGAAATTATCAAGGCGTCACCAGTACTAACTGCAGTCTCTGGCCCAGCTGGAAAGTTGTAGACCTCTTGCGGTGTTCCGATTTGAATGATTTTTCCGTCTTTCATAGGCGCCACTAGATCCGCCATCACTAGCGCTTCTTCTCTGTCATGAGTTACTAAAAGCGTGGTGGTATTTGTGGCCTTTAAAATAATTTTTATTTCTTGGCGTAATTCCTCGCGTAATTGTGCATCTAGCGCTGAAAAGGGCTCATCTAACAGCATTACATTCGGAGCAGGCGCTAAGGCTCTAGCAATTGCCACCCGAAACTGCTGTCCGCCGCTTAATTGATGGGGGAGTCGATTTGCAAACGAAGTCATATCCACTAATTTCAACATTTCGTCAATTCTTTTTTGCGAACTCTTTCCTTTAGCAAGTCCAAAACCAATATTTTTTGAAACTGAAAGATGCGGAAACAGAGCACCTTCTTGCGGTACGTAGCCAACATTTCGTCTTTCGGGTGGCACCTGAACACTTGACACACTCATTAAAGTTGAGCCGAATCGAATTGTTCCAGATTTAGGTGCTACAAATCCCGCGATTGCGCGAAGTAAGGTGGATTTTCCGCATCCTGAGGGGCCCAACACTGCTACTAGTTTTTGAGAGGGGATGTGAAGGGATAAATTATCGAGCACTTTGCTCTCGCCATAAGAGACAGTCAAGGCTTCAATTTTTATATCGGTCATGTGTAATTATTCTCTCGCATTAGCGTCCGCTCAGCCATATTTGGCCGGTTCAGTAGATAAGAGGGGATCGAGGCGATAAATATAAGCGCCAGCGCGTAGGGCGCTGCTTGCGCATATTGCGAAATCGAGGTTGCTGTCCAAAGTGAAGTAGAAAGAGTTTCAAAACCAGTCGGTTTAAGCATTAATGTCGCGGGCAGTTCTTTCATCGCAGTTACAAAAACAAGTAACCAGCCAGAAAAGATCCCAGGTGAGGCAATTGGAAGAATTACCTTTCGCAGAGTTTGGTTGTAATTATTACCTAAACTTCTAGAAACTTCATCAAGTCGATTAGGAATTTTAGCCAAACTACTTCTAATGGCTCCAAGTGAGTTTGCAATAAATAATAAAGCGTAGGCGAAAGCTAAGAGATAAATTGTTTGATATATCCCAGGTAGATATCGTGCACCAAGTGCAACTAGTGAAAGTCCGACTACAACTCCAGGTAGTGCATGGGTGATGAAGAGGCCGTTTTCTAGCGAGGTGGCAAATTTTGATTTAAACCTTGCGCTAAGAATTCCGACCGGCAAAGCAAGCAACAAGGCAATAGTTGCTCCAATAAATGCCACTGAACTGGTATTTAAAACTACTTGGATTAAGTTTTTAAAATCTATATTTGTATTTAAACTTAAGGATCTTGAAACTAATACATATCCAGGAACAATCAAAGTCAGTGTATAAATAAGTAAGATAAAAGCTGTGGCAAAGTAGCGATAGCGCCCAATTGCAAAAATCCCTCCGACTCGATTTGTGCCTGCGCCGGTAAAAGCCGGTACCACCATTCCTCGGGCATTACGCTCTAGCCAAACTACAAAAATACTTACCGCTAAAAGCAATAAGGCTAAGCTGGCCGCGGAACTTCTATCAAACGTTGCTCGATACATGGTGTAGATAACTCGAGTGAAGGTGTCAAGTCTCATCAAAGAGACAGTTCCAAAGTCACTTAAGGCATATAGTGCGCTAAGTAGCGCCCCAGCAATACTCGCTACTCGCACTTGAGGCCAGATTATTCTCGTCAATACCTTTAGGGGTGACATTCCTAGACTACGAGCAACTTCTTCTTGGCTGAGGTCCATTTTTCGCAATAAGGCGTAGG
>CAZXCT010000003.1:33663-44345 GCA_964639395.1 uncultured Bifidobacterium sp. | reverse complement strand
GTTTTCTTCTTTAACCATAAAGATATTGTTATTTGAAAAGAGAAAATTGAAAGAAATAAGAATAACTCCGCTTGCTATAGCCCAACTAAGAATTCGCTGATTATGTTTTATGATCATAGCCAGCAATAGCGCCCATATAAACGCCGCAAAGACTATCGCCGGCAAATGCACCCGCAGCGGCAACCTGCTTGCTCCACCAAGGTATAGAAAAACCGACACAAGCGGTACAAATCCAATCATAAACACCAATAATCTTTTCCAAATATCTACCTTCACAAAAAAAACAAATAGTAACATTAACAAATATCCGTAAAATAGCAATTTAGATTCTTCCAAATAAGATAAACTTCGCTCAATTGCATAATTTATGCCTCGTTTTTTCAGCCCCTTATATCCAAATGACTCGTCGATCTGTGAAGTTCCAATCAAAAGATACTCTGCTGAGAAAATCACTGGATCAAAAAAAGAATTCGTTTGAAAGACAAGTGCATCTACTTCATCCCAAGGCATATTATTTAGCCTTTTCTTTGAAATTTCTTCGTATAAATCTAATTCAGCCGGATTTGTTTTTAATTTTGAATATTGTGAATTGAAGCTAATAAATTCTTCCCAGGCTCTAGTACTTGTTGCACTTTTTTCATACTCGTATTGATTGAGTATCGCCAGAGCAAATAGAAGTAACAAATTAACAAAAATAGCCAGATAATTTGCGCTATTTTTGTTTGATATCACGAGAAACGCTAAAAATCCAATGGACAATAAAATAGCTAAATAGTATCCGTCAGGTCTTAAGATAAATGCAAAAAATTGAAAAACTATAGATAGAAAAAAAATAATAATTTTCCCTCTATAGTTGGGATTTACTAACGCAACCATTAATAGAAAAAAGCCTGCAAAACCAAGCGTAATTGAAGTCATTGTGTACGTTGGGGATGCCACATACCAAAAAAAATAAATTGATATGAACACAATTAAACTCAACTTTATATTAAAACTAATTACTAATATTTGAGAAATAGTATAAATAACTATAGATAAAGCAAACGTTAAAAGTGAAACTTGTATAACGCCATGCCAAGATATAAAGGAATAGTTTGCATCTAAAATATTAAGTAACTTTCCGTAGATCGTGCTTGTATAAACTGTCATTGAGTTATAATCTTCAAAAACTTTTTCGGTACTCATTCTTGAAATAATTGCGTCATCGTTCATTCTAAAAACTGCTGGGCCAAGTAATAAATTAGATAGCCAGGCCACTGCCCCTAATGGAATCAGCGAGAAAAATAGCCAATATAAAAAATTTTTCATCGTTATAATTAAAACATACGCGTACAGAACTATCCTGTTCTATTCAGCCACCGTACTGTTGTATCGGCTTGTGCTCGCCTAAATGGTTCTAATTCTTCATCCCAAGGATCGCCTAGTAAAAAAGCTAACTCTACTTCTGCGGGTTCTTGTTCTTCTTTACTTCTAGTCAGCGCTGCTCTAATTCTTGATTCAGAAATATTTGTTTCACCAAACTCATCAATAACTGCCCTAAACACACCCAAACTTGGGGTAAGTGAATATCTCTCACCTTTACTTAGTGAAGATGGTTGTTGAGTTATGTCCATTCTAATCTTTGACCATTTTGCTAAAGAAGAAACTAATCGTGAAGCAAAGCCATCGCTACCCACCCAGCTGGCACTTGCTCTCATCATGCCGGCTTCTATCGGCTGCGGTTCCCAATTTAATTTAACTTGGTTCTCACAAAGTGCTGAGATAGCCCAATCAACATGAGTGATTAAGCCTCTTGGCACAGAATGCATATGCAAAAATCCTCTGGCGCTTTGTACGGCACCAGCGATAAGGGAATCCATTTATCATCCTCCTAGCAACAGTTTCGCCTTCCCCGACGGACTTTTGCATTTGGAAGATTAATTATGGAATTAGCGTACTAGATGTTGCCACTCCGACAAAATGTGGACTACTTTTGTGAAAGCTGCTTTAAGCGAGCAAACTCTTCATAATCATCAATGTAATCTGCCGCATCGTAGGCGTGCGATGTCAAGACCAGTAATACCGCATCGGCCGAGTAGTTATATTGCTTGCCGTAAGTGAGCGGTGGCATCAGCAGCCCATAATCATCTCGATTCAAAACCACTTCTTGTGAGTTTGTTCCATCGTCAAAACTGACAGTGATGCTGCCCGCAACAGCAATTAAGAATTGCCAACAATTTCTGTGAGCATGTATCCCCCGAATTTGGTCATTAGGAACAGAATTAACCAAAAAAATTCGCTTAACTGCGAAGGGTAATTTTTGCTCAGCCTCAAATGCTAAGAGGTTTCCCCTTGGATCTGAGTTTTTTTGTATCGGAATTATCTTTACCCCTGAAACTTCAATTTTAAAATTAGCGAGATTCATAAAATTCCTTTATTTTTTTACAGACATAATCAATATCGTTCTCACTAATGCCTGGATAAAGCGGTAGTGACATTACCTTCTCACAAAAAACTTCTGTTAGTGGCAAGCTAACATTTGTCTGGTAAGCCTGCTGTTTATGATCTGCGATGGGATAGTGAATAGCGGTTTGAATATTATTTGCGTCAAGAAAGTCCATCAATGCTGCGCGTTGTTCAACAACTATCGGAAGTAAATGATTAATACCGCTTTGAATGTATTCAGAAAACTTGATTGGTAAATTTGCTAATTTGTCTAAGTACCGTGATACCGCAGTTTTTCTAAGAGTGTTATGTTCATCTAGTTTTTTCAATTTACTTAACAAAACAGCCGCTTGCATTTCATCTAATCGGCTATTTCGACCAAACTTGGTAGCTACTTGATACTTTTTGTGCCAGCCATACTGGCGCAATTGATAAATTTTTTCAATTAGCCCATCATTATCAGAGACAATTGCGCCGCCATCTCCTAGCGCACCTAAGTTTTTTGTGGGGTAGAAACTGAAAGTTGCTAGATCTGAGTAGGCTCCAGCATATTTTTGATCTATCCGTAGACCATGAGCTTGTGCGCAATCTTCTATTACAAAAATACCTTTAGCTTGTGCTATTTTACGAATTTCTTTAATGTTGGCTGGTAATCCATATAGGTGAGTAACTACAACTACATCTATTTTTTCTTTACTAGCTTTCTCTTCAAAGTCTGTAACTGAAATTAAAAATGTTGCTGGGTCTATTTCTAGATAGACCACACTTGCGCCAATGGTATGTGCGGCGCCAGCAGTATAAAACCCGGCATTGGCAACTGTCGCTACCTTTGAGCCCACACCGACACCTAACGCCCGAAGCGCAATCTCTAGCGCATCTGATCCGTTAGCAACACTCGCACAATGTTTTACACCTACATACTTAGCAAACTCAGTTTCAAAAGATTTGACTTTTGAACCTAAAATCAACGCTTTGGAATCTAATACTAGAGAAATTTCTTGCAGTAATTGATCTTTAGGATTAATGAAGTCGTCTCGAAAAAACCAGACCTTGTCGTCTCTTTTGTTCATAGGTTGGGTTTGGCTCCCCCGAATCTTCTATCTCTTTGAGAATATATCTTTACCGCCTCCAATAGATGCGCTCTGGTGAAATCTGGCCAAAGTACCTCTAAAAATACCAATTCTGAGTAAGCAGACTGCCAAAGCAAAAAATTGCTGGTTCGTTGCTCACCTGATGTTCTTAAAAATAAGTCTACGTCTGGCATTTGTGGCTCATCTAAATATTTTTTAAAACTTTTTTCTGTGATATTTTCAGGCTTGATTTTTTTAGATTTTACATCTGAAGCTATCTTGTAGATCGCATCTAAGATCTCAGCACGCCCGCCATAATTAACGCACATATATAGATTTAAATTCTTATTTCTTTTAGTCTTTTCTTCTGCTTTTTCTAATTCATCTTTGACGCTCTTCCAGAGTCTCTGCTCTCTACCTACCCACCTAACTCTTACCCCTAAATCATGCATTTCATCCAGTCTTCGATGAATTACCTCTCGATTAAATCCCATTAAAAATTTAACTTCATCCGGTGAGCGCTTCCAGTTTTCAGTAGAGAAGGCGTATGCACTTAGGTGTTTGATACCGATTTCAAGCGCCCCATGAATCGCCTCAAGCAGTGAATGCTCCCCTGCTTCGTGTCCTTTTGTGCGCGGTAGATTTCTTTCTTTTGCCCAGCGGCCATTCCCGTCCATTACAACCGCGACGTGATTCGGCACTCTTAATCCACTTTTATCTATATTTTTAGACATTTGTATTTATCTTTCAATCATTCTTAAAGACTTTAATCCTTTTTCTAAATGCCACTGGACGTAAGTAGAAATAAGCATACTGACTTCTTTTTTAACTTTTGCGCTACTGTCCTCGACCCTTTGCCAGTCGCCAGATATCAAAGCCGCTAGATGATCCACGGCTGGTGGAGTCATTCTGGTATATCCCGGTGGTTTGCAATTGTTACAAGTGAAACCCCCGGCGGCCGTTGAAAAGTTTAACTCTGCACTTTCACCACATAGCGCACATTCATTGAAGTTAGGCTCATATCCTGCTAGGCCCATTGCGCGAATTAGGTAAGCATCAACAATCAAATTTGATTCGTGCTCGCCTTTAAACAAACTTCGTATCGCAGCTAGTAGTAAATTAAATAATTCTTCAAACGGTTCTTTTTCTTCACTAGTTAATTTCTCAGCTGTCTCTAACAATATTTGACCTGCCAGCCACTTTTCGTATTCTTGTGAAAAGTCATTGCCATAAGGAAACAGACTTTCTATTTGAGTTGCAATATCTAATGATTTACCTATATGAAAGTGCACATCAACATGTGAAAATGGCTCTAACCTCGAGCCGATACGTGAAGTGGTCTTTCTAACTCCTTTTGCCACCGCCTTAACTCGGCCATTTTTTCGAGTTAAAAATGTAATAATACGATCGGCCTCACCCAATTTATGTGTTCTGAGCACAATTGCTTGATCTCTATAAAAAGGCACAGGAATTCTCTCTGGGTGAGTATTGCCTTAATTGTATGGGTCAAATCCCAATTTGGTCAGTAACTTAGGATCTGATTGCCAGTCGCTAGCTACTTTAATTCGCAAATCTAGAAAAACAGATTTTTCTACGATAGCTTCAATATCCGCCCGTGCTTTTGTTCCAATTTCTTTCAGTCGACTGCCTTGCGTTCCGATTAAAATAGATTTTTGACTATCTCTTTCTACATAAAGGCTTGCAAAAATTTTTAGAATTGTTCCTTTTCTTGATTCAGCTTCAAACATTTCATCGATAATAACGGCGACTGAGTGAGGCAATTCTTCTCTTAAGTCTTTTAGTGCGGCTTCACGTATCATTTCTGATATACGAACTTCTATTGTTTGATCTGTTGATATATCTGTTGGATAAAGTGGTGGAGAATATGGCAAGAGCTCAACCAACTTATTTTTAAGTAAATTAATATTATCTAAATTTTTACTTGAGATAGGAATTATTTCATTCCAATCTAACAGAAGTTCAGAATTGATTTCAACAAGTCGCTCTAAGATTTGCTCTTTACTGGTGGCATCAGACTTTGTGACTAAGGCTATTTTTGGCTTTTTGTACTTACTTAACTCCTCAACAATATATTTATCACCTGGACCAATTTTTTGATCAGCCGGAATACACATAACAATTACATCAACTTCTGAAATACTCTCACGACTTAATTCATTGAGCCTGCTACCTAGTGCAGTTTTAGGCTTATGAATCCCTGGAGTATCAACCAATAAAATCTGAGAATCCTCAGAGTTCACCATGCCGCGAATTAGCGATCTAGTTGTTTGTGGTTTATCTGAAATAATGGCGATCTTTTCGCCAACTAGCGCGTTTATCAAAGTTGATTTGCCAGTGTTCGGACGACCTACAATTGCTACAAATCCAGCCTTGAATGTCTCTGACAAATTAAGATGTTTCTTCAGAAGTAATAACTGTGATTTTTCTAATTAACACAGTTCCAATGCGATTTCTTCTACCGGCAGCTCGTTCTGCAGTAAATTCCCATCCATCAATTTCAATACTCGCACCTGGAATCGGAACTCTTCCGAGTCGTTTTGCTAATAATCCACCGATTGTGTCAACACCCTCTTCTTCGCCAGAGAGATCGATTTTTATCAAATCTGCCACATCATCGATATGAACTCGACTACTTAATCTGAAGGTTTCCGGGCCCAACTCTGCAACTTCAGGTGCTTGCGTGTCATATTCATCGGCAATTTCACCAACGATTTCTTCTAAAATATCTTCAATAGTTATCAATCCAGCAGTACCACCGTATTCATCAACCACAACCGCCAAGTGCACTCTGGCTGATTGCATGTTTCTCAATAATTCATCGACCGGTTTACTGTCCGGTACGAATACCACTTGGCGCATAATTGATTCAACTGTTTCGTTGCGCTCAGCTTCTGAATTTTCAAAGATTCTTCGCGAAATATCTTTCAAGTACACAATTCCGATTACGTCGTCTGCATCTTCACCAATTACTGGGATTCTTGAATAACCGGAGCGCAAGGCCAGCGAAATTGCCTGGCGAAGTGTTTTGTCTTTTTCAATCCAGACAACTTCAGTGCGAGGAACCATAACTTCTTTCGCATATGTCTCACCTAGTTCAAAGACTGAATGAATCATCTCGCGCTCTTGCGCTTCGATTAGATCGTCCGCCTCTGCTCTATCAACAAGTTCTCTGAGTTCTTCCGCCGAGGCAAAGGGGCCTGCTTTGTATCCTTTGCCTGGGGTTATTGCGTTTCCAATTAAAACCAAAAGACGTACTAACGGCCAAAATCCTTTACCTAAAAATAAGGTGACCGGAGCGCCAAAGATTGCAACTTTTTCAGCATGCTGTAGGCCTAAGGTCTCGGGAGTTACTCCTAAAAATATAAAACTTAAAAGTGTAACCACAATAATTGATAAAACCAGCGCAATAGTTAAGTCTTGAACAATTGATACAAAGTACACTGCTAACAAAACGGCGCCTATGCTACTTAGCGCCAATGTTAGAAACTGCAAAACAGCAATGAATTTTGCGCGATCTTTAACTACTTTTTCTAAGCGTTCAAGACCTGTAACATTTTCGCGTCTTAATTGCTCGATACGAATTAAAGAAATACGCCCAATCGCCGTGCGAATCAAAATAAATATTGCCGCTAAGAGTTCTGCGGTAATCGCAAAAATAAGATATCTAATCACTTTATAAATTCACTTTCAATCTGCTTCATAAGGTATCTCTCTCTTTTTTGCATTTTTACTCGTTCGCTACTCTTTTGATGATCCATGCCAATCAAGTGCAACAGCCCATGCACCATCAAAAAAACTAGGTGGGCTGCGGCAGATTTGTTCGCTGCTTGCGAATCTTTAATTGCGATATCTGGACATATCACTACATCACCAAGTGATTTATCAAATGGTGAAATTTCAGAAAGTCTAAAACTCATCACATCAGTGGGGCCGGGCTGGTTCATCCATTTAGTATGCAACTGAGCCATTTCTGTTTTATCAACAAATGAGATAGAAATCTCTTGATTTTTTGGCAGTGCTAATTTATTCATACTTAGTTCCACAATTTTTCTAAGTTTTTTAACTTCAATGTCATGGTTAGATCTGTTGTCGATTTCAATTATCACTATCTTTTTGTCTCTTTTGGTAGTGAATCCCAAAGATCATAGGCTTCTACAATCTTTCCAACTAATTTGTGTCTTACCACGTCTTGGCTGGTTAAGTTTATAAAAGATAAATCCGCAACCGTCGAAAGCACCTCTTGCACTATACGTAAACCAGAGCGCGTTCCGCTCGGTAAATCGACCTGAGTAACATCGCCGGTTATTACCATCTTTGAGCCAAATCCCAATCTAGTTAAAAACATCTTCATCTGCTCAGCCGAAGTGTTTTGTGCCTCATCCAAAATAATAAATGAGTCATTTAATGTCCGTCCACGCATATAAGCCAACGGCGCTACTTCGATTGTGCCGCTTGTCATGAGTTTAGGAATCTTCTCAGGCTCAATCATGTCTTGAAGTGCATCATAAAGTGGCCGTAGGTAAGGATCAATTTTTTCGCTAAGTGTCCCCGGTAGAAATCCAAGTTTTTCACCAGCTTCAACCGCAGGTCTAGTTAATATAATTCTATTAACTTGTTTTTCTTGTAATGCTTGCACTGCTTTTGCTACAGCTAGATAAGTCTTTCCAGAACCAGCCGGGCCAATTCCAAATACAATAGTGTGATTATCTATTGCATCAACATATTTTTTTTGATTAAATGTTTTAGCTCTTATTGATTTGCCACGAGAAGTTAATATATTGGCCGCAAGCATTTCTTTTGCAGTGATATTTGAATCACTATTAATCAAATTAACTACCCGTTCAATTAGTTCTGGTTGCACACTTTGTCCGGTTCGAATAATTGAAACCAACTCAGCAAAGAGTTGGGTAATAGTAGAACTAGCGGTATCTGCTGCTGCAAAGTTTATTTCGTTACCTCTAACAGAAATATTTGCAGACGGAAAGAGCTCTTCAATCTTTTTTAGATTCTCGTCATTGGTACCAAAAAGTGAAACTAAATTCACTGAACTTGGTATGACAACTTTAGATTCAATATTTGAAGCAAATTTAGACATCTTGGGCGTCAGCCCACATCACTCCTAAAAAATGAAATAGAACAACATTTTAACTTAGACAACATTTAGCCCGCCGGCCAGGACATTTGACGCCCTGCCAATAAGTGCCCATGTACGTGAAATACCGACTGTCCGCCGATTTTTCCGGTGTTGAAAATTATTCTGTACCCATCATCAAGCTTAAGTTCAGTAGCGAGTTGGGCTAAGCGCTGGGCAAGTCTGCCGGCTAGTGCTGAGTCTGCCGCGGCGAGTTCTGCCAAATCTTTGTAGTGCACTTTAGGAATCACCAAGTTGTGGATTGGTGCGATCGGTGCAATATCAGCAAAAGCTACAAATTCATTATCTTCCCAAATAACATCGGCATTAATCTCTTTAGTAACTATTTTGCAGAATAAACAATCGTTCACATTGACCTCATTTAATATTTCTGATTAATGCGCAAGCGACAGCACCAGCAGTTGATCCGCGAAGTACCGTACTACCAATATTAATGGATTTTACCCCAGCTGCTAGTAGTGCGGATTTTTCTTTATCAGTTAGCCCACCTTCTGGCCCGACTAAGAAAATCACCGCTTCGCCAGGGGTTTGATCAACGATTTTTTCACTGGCCTCAAAATCTAAAAGAAATACGGATTGCTTTGCCTCAATGAATTTAATAATTTCTTCAAAATTAGTTAGATACTTGATTTCTGTGAGCAAACTCCCCCTTGATTGCTTTAAAGCCGCCAAAGCAGTTTGCTTCCACTTTAAAATAGTTTTCTCTATTTTTTCATTTAACTTTGCAACAGATCTTTCAGCTGGCCAGAAAATTATCTCATCTACCCCAACTTCACTCATAAGTTCTACCGCTAGGTCTGCTCTGTCTGATTTAATTACTGCTTGCAGCACTGTCACTTTTGGTTTTGCTGGATTTGATTGGGACACATTATTTATTTTTAACACCACATCTGGTTTTAGACCTACCGCAAATGTGCTTGCAACTAGCCCTCTACCATTTGTTACAAAAACTTCTTCATTGTTTTTTATTCTACGAACATTTAGCGCGTGATGAGATTCTTTTGAATCTAACTTAATTTCAGAAGTGTTCTTGTCAAAATTTGCGTAAAAATAAGCTGATTGCATGATTATTTAGTAAAAGCGTCTTTTAGTCGACCAAAAAACGATGATTTAGCTAATTCTTCTGGCTTAAATTCAATCGCAGTTTCTTTTCTTAATTCTGCCAACTGCTCTAATAATTGTTTTTGTTTATCATCTAACGTAGTTGGCGTCTCTACCAAAATCTCAATCAAAAGATCTCCACTGCTTTCTCGTCTTACCCGAGGCATGCCTTTACCTTTAAGCGTTAGCACCGTGCCTGATTGAATGCCGGGTTTAATGATAATTTCTTCTAAGCCGGCAAGCGTCTGTAACTTAAATGATGTGCCTAGTGCTGCTGCGCTCATTGGTAAATTAATAACGCACTGCAAATCATCGCCACTTCGATGAAATGTCTTATGTGGGCGCAAATATATTTCTAAATAAAGATCAGCTGCTTCACCGCCACCGGGGCCCACCTCCCCTTGTCCTACTAATTGGATTCGAGTGCCGGTGTCAACGCCCGCAGGTATTTTTGCACTTAAAGTTTTTCTGGTTCTGATTCTGCCTTCGCCGGCACAATCTGAACACGGAGAAGTTAGAACGCTTCCGAATCCACTGCATTGCGGACAAGGTCTACTAGAAACAACTTGACCAAGTAATGAGCGTTGCACCGTTTGGACATCACCGCGGCCTTTACACATTGAACAAGTAGTCGGAGAAGTCCCCGGTGCCGCACAGGCGCCATCGCAATCTGGGCAAACTACCGCTGTTTCAACAGTGATATCTTTCGTAACCCCGGTGAACGCTTCTAGTAGTTCTAAATCAATTTGAATTAATGCGTCTTGCCCTCTACGAGATCTACTGCGCGGACCGCGTTGCGTAGTCTGTCCAAAAAAAGCATCTACAAAATCCCCAAGACCGCCAAATCCAAAACCACCACCAGCACTTGCAGTAGATCCAGAAAATCCCAAATCATACATTCTTCTTTTTTGATC
>CAZXCT010000003.1:0-33653 GCA_964639395.1 uncultured Bifidobacterium sp. | reverse complement strand
TTTGATCATCGCTTAATGTTTCATAGGCAGCCGTGACTTCTTTAAAACGCTCTGCTGCAACCGGATCAGGATTTAAATCGGGATGTAACTCTCTAGCTAATTTTCGATAAGCCTTTTTAATTTCATCCCCGGACGCTTCGGTAGATACACCTAAAACATCGTAATAATCGCTAGCCATTAAATTTTTTATCCATTCGAAAGAATTTTACCTAAGTATCGAGCTATCGCAGTTACGTTACTTATTGTGGTTGGGTAGTCCATTCTAGTCGGGCCAACTACCCCTAACTGTGAAACCAAATCTTTGGTTCCGTAACCAGAACTCACCACGGTAGCTGAGCGTAAATTTTCAACTAGATTTTCGCTTCCGATGCTTACCTTCAAATCTTCTGGGCTTGACAACTCGCCAAGTAATTTAAGTAAAACCACGTTTTCTTCAATTTGATCCAATACCGGCAATAGTGTTTTGCTTAGATTTGGTTCTAATTTAACTAAGTTGCTGGCGCCACCAATCGCAACTCTTCGCTCTTCTGGCTCTTCTGCTGTGTCTATCACTAATTGTAAAATGCTGTTTACTATAGGTTGATCACTATTTGAAAAATTAAGATTTAAGCCCATCACTAGGCTCTCAATTTCGCTAAACTTTCTATCAATAATTTTGCTTTTTATTTTTAATTTTAGATTGTCAATTAGCTCTTGTGGGATTTGTTCTGAAGTCTCTAAAATTGCCTGCTCTAAACGTCCTGTATTAGCTACCAACATAATCATAAGTCTTTTTTCGTTTAACAAAACCAGGTCAAAATGTCTTAAAATAGATTTTGATAAAGACGGGTACTTCACCAAAGCAATTTGGCCAGTCATCTGTGCCAGCAATCGGACTGTTCGCTGCATGACATCGTCTAAGTCCACTGCGCCAGCCAAAAACTTCGAAATAGCATTCTGTTCTGAAGCTGAAAGCGGTCTCACTTCATTTAGGCGGTCTACAAAATATCTGTAGCCTTGATCGGTAGGTATTCTGCCAGCGCTTGTGTGTGGCTGAACGATTAAGCCTTCTTCTTCAAGTGCCGCCATGTCATTTCTTATGGTTGCCGGCGATACCTTTAAATGGTGGCGCTCAACTAATGACTTAGAGCCAACAGGCTCTTGGGTGGAAACGTAATCTTGAATGATTGCCTGTAACACGGCAAATTTTCTTTCATCCGCCATCAATTCACCTCGGGTAAAGGTTAGCACTCCTAAATTGTGAGTGCCAATTAACCAAATTAAAAGGGATCTAATGCATCAACTTGATGAATTAAGGAATCCAATAACAGCCGACCCTTCGGCGTTAATTCTTCTTGAGTTGAAGCGGTGGTTGTTAACTGATTGGCGCGCCATTGTTGCAAAAGCACATTCGGAACCAACTTTGTTAAGTCAGTCTCGCGAATTCTTAACTTAAGCATTAAATCTTCTAGTTTTTGTTGGGTTGGATTTAATACTTCTTTTTCTGCTACTGCATTCAGCTCATCTTTTAATTTTTTGCTGTAATTCGTTGGATGTTTTACGTTCCACCATCTAACTCCATTTAAATGCGAGTGCGCCCCCGGGCCATACCCCCACCAATTTTGATTTGTCCAATAAATTAAATTGTGTTTACACTCAAATCCTGGCTTTGACCAATTTGAGATTTCATACCAATTAAGGCCAAAATCTCTAAACATTTTATCCATCAGTAGATATTTGTCTGCCTGATCATCAGAATTGATTGGTGCAATTTGTTGACTCTTCATTTTTCTTGCTAATGAAGTGCCTGGCTCAACTGTCAACGCATAAGCCGAAATATGAGGAGGCGCTAAATTTAAAGCTGTTGTCAAAGTTTTTTGCCAAGATTCTAGAGTTTCACCAACTGAACCATAAATCAAATCCAAGCTAAAGTTATGAATTCCACCTTCTCGAATTAATTCAACAGCGTTACTGACGTTGGACGGATTGTGAGTTCTTTCTAAAAAGCTCAGTACCGCTTTGTCGGCACTTTGCATACCCAAAGAAATGCGATTAATACCTAATTCACTCCATTTTTTAACATTTTTTGCAGTAACAGTGTCGGGATTTGCCTCTATTGTAATTTCTATATCTGAACTGAATTTAAACTTAGCTGTGAGTTTATTAAAGATACTTTCAAAAATCTCTTCTGAAAGTAGCGATGGTGTTCCGCCGCCAAAAAAAATAGAATGAACTTTATTCTGGCCAGCTAAAGACTCTAGTGAACTATCGATTTCTAAAAGAAGTGAATGCAACCAGTTTTCATTAGCTTGCAAATTATCTAACTCACTTGGAGTATAGGTATTAAAATCACAATATCCGCACCTAGTAGCACAGAATGGAACATGTATATAGATTCCAAATTTTTTTTCGTTGTTTATTTCAGACAAAATTTCACGCACTAATTATTTTGTAGGGCTGTCGCTATTAGTCTTAAGTGCCGCCACAAAGGCTTCTTGTGGAACCTCAACCCGGCCCACCATCTTCATTCGCTTTTTACCTTCTTTTTGTTTTTCAAGTAATTTTCGCTTGCGACTGATGTCCCCTCCGTAACATTTTGCTAAGACGTCTTTTCTCATCGCGCGAATGCTTTCTCGTGCAATAACTCGTGACCCAATAGCGGCTTGAATAGGTACTTCAAACTGTTGACGTGGAATTAAATCTTTTAATCTTTTAGTCATCTCTACCCCGTATGGGTAAGCTTTATCTTTATGAACAATTGCACTGAAGGCATCCACCGCTTCTGATTGCAACAAAATATCAACTTTTACTAACTCAGCAGATTGCTCACCCGCTGGTTCGTAGTCAAGTGAGGCATACCCTCTCGTTCTAGATTTAAGTTGATCAAAAAAATCAAAAACTATTTCAGCTAGTGGGATTGTGTATCGAATCTCTACTCTCTCTTCTGAGAGATAATCCATATTTAACAGATTGCCTCTGCGTTCTTGCGAGAGCTCCATTACTGATCCGATGTATTCACTTGGGGTGATTATGGTTGCCTTTACGATTGGTTCAAAAATTTCTCGTAACTTTCCGGCCGGAAACTCGCTCGGATTCGTCACATCCCGCTCGGTTCCATCTTCCATAATCACTCGGTATTCCACATTGGGGGCGGTCGAGATTAAGGTTAAGTTAAATTCACGCTCTAATCTTTCACGTACAATTTCTAGATGCAGTAAACCCAAAAATCCGCAGCGAAAACCAAAGCCTAATGCGGCAGAAGTTTCTGGCTCATAAATCAAAGCTGCATCGTTTAATTGCAACTTGTCTAAAGCATCACGCAATAAAGGGTATTCACTTCCGTCAATCGGATATAGTCCCGCAAAAACCATAGGCCTGGGGTCTCTAAATCCAGTGAGGGGTTCACTAGCCGGCTTATGAAAATCAGTGACTGTGTCGCCAACTCTTGATTGACGCACATCTTTTACACCTGTTATTAAATAACCAACTTCACCAATTCCGAGCCCTAAAGTAGCCATCGGCTCTGGTGAGATCACTCCGATTTCTAATAATTCGTGACTCGCACCGCTAGACATCATTTTTATTCGCTGTCGTGGCATTAGCTTTCCATCAAACACTCGAATATAAGTTACTACCCCGCGGTAAGAATCATAAACTGAATCAAAAATCAAAGCTCGTGCTGAAGAATCTGGATTTCCTTTTGGTGCTGGTACTTCCACAACAATAAGATCGATGAGCTCTTTTACGCCCTCGCCAGTTTTTGCACTAACCCGTAAAACATCCTCAGGCTCACATCCAACTAATTTTGCTAACTCTTTTGCGTACTTGTCTGGTTGCGCTGCTGGTAGATCAATTTTATTTAATACAGGAATAATTACTAAATTTTTCTCTATTGCTAGATAAAGGTTGGCCAATGTCTGCGCTTCGATTCCTTGAGCAGCATCGACTAGCAATACCGCACCTTCGCAAGCTTCTAGTGATCTACTAACTTCATAGGTAAAATCTACGTGTCCCGGAGTGTCAATTAAATTTAGAACATAATCTGTATCATCAATTCCTCGCCACGGAAGTCGAACAGCTTGGGATTTAATTGTGATGCCGCGTTCACGTTCAATATCCATTCGGTCTAGATATTGCGCTCTCATATTTCGCTCATCCACTACCCCGGTAAGTTGTAACATCCGGTCGGCCAAAGTCGACTTGCCATGATCAATATGAGCAATAATGCAAAAATTTCTAATTAATTCTGGATTGGTTGCGCCAGCCGGATTTGGGGTCGTATTCACTGTCTTAATTATCCTTTGGGGCCTCGCTTATGACTAATCGGAGGCTAGGCGCTACTCTAGGAACTCGCGTCTTGTGACCCCGTAAGACCAGACCTAAAGAAAGAGACCGAACTGTGGCGAATATAAAGTCGCAAATTAAGCGCAACCGCCAAAATGAAAAGGCACATCAACGCAATAAGTCAGTCGAATCATCATTAAAGACTGCCATCAGAAAATTTAATGAAGCTGCGACAAAGGGTGAGACCGGTGTCGAAAAGTTGGCTAAAGAAGTTGGACGTCAACTTGACAAGGCTGCCGCAAAAGGCGTAATTCACAAAAACCAAGCAGCAAACCGCAAATCAGCTGTTGCAAAAAAAGTAGCTGAAAAGAAATAACTTCAGCTTAAACACATTTTTCTAATCGTTTCTTCTAATAAAAACTTTTTTTGCTTTGGATCTAGGTAAATCCCACCATATCCTGCTTTGAGTGAAGCGTCGACTTTAGCTAATTCCACAGTCGCATCAGCTAATTTTTTGGGGCTCCAATTTCTAATGTAACCACGTAAGAATCGAATTCGAAATGGATGAATAGCTAATTCTCGAGCAATATCCCCATCAGCCATACCTTTTGGCGCACCTGCAATCTTCACTAAGTATCTAATATTTGCTGAGATCGAATTTACAATTGGAACAGCGGTACTTGGATCTTGTTCTAGTGAAGAGTAAAGCAGTGTTAGTGCTTTAGTGGTTTTTTTATTTAAAATTGCATCAGCTATTTCATAACTATGAATTTCAGCAATTCCTTGATAGTACTGCAATACATCCAACTCTGTAATTGGATCAGAGATGACATCGGTTGCCAATTGTGACACCGCGGCAGATAGTTCTCTCAAGTCTTGGCCAATCGCGTCTTTTAATAATGAAATCGCACCATCAGTCATTTTTCGTTTTTTTGACTTAAGTTCGCTTCTAATCCAAGCTTCAAATTCTTCACTTTTTTTATACTTGTCTGCTCTAACTTCTTTAATTTTTGCATTTTTTAATGCTTTTAGTATTCCTGTTCCACCAGTTCCACCTCTGTGTATTAAAACTAAGAAATAATCTTGCACCAAATTGGGGTCTAGATTCTTTAGAAAGTTGACAAAATTACTATTTAATTTATCTTCTGCCACATTAAGATTATCTAAAACTATTAATGAAAATCCCCCAAAAAGACTCGGCGAGCTTGCCTCAAGAAAGTTTGACCAGGCGTCTTCACCATTTACAAAAATGTGGTGTCTTTCAATTTCAGGGTAATCTTTTTTTATACTTGTTAGAAATGTCTCGATTTCACGCTCGATTAATAACTCTTCCCCACCAGAGATAAGTAACGTTTTGATAGTGAAAATCCTTAACTTTCAGTTGCTTGGTTCATTCTATTATTGTGATGAGCCCTTAGGCGCCAAGCCACTGCCACTAGTACCAGTACCAGCACTATCACTTGACCCGAAATCGCTACTTGTGCAAAAGGGAGCTTTGCAAGTTGCATCGCAACCTGCTCTATCCAGTATGCGCCTGGCAGTGCGAGGTAAACAAAAAAGATTGCTAGCGGTGGAATTAAGCTTGCGGTAATTAATGCTAGAAAACCAAAAACACTTACCCAGGCAACCAATGGCATCGCCAGCATATTTGCTAATAGCGAGATTAACGATATTTCACCAACCATAAACCCTAATAGTGGATAAGTAATCAACTGCGCGCTTAAAGTGAGTGAAAATAACAAAACGATAAATCTAGGGGAATTAGGAGCTTTCTTTATCCATAATTTTTGAATCTCTGGTGCAATCACAATTAATCCCAAGGTAGCAAAAACAGATAAAATAAATCCCCAATTAATTGCTAACCAAGGATCAATAAGCAGTAAAAAATAAGTAGAAAAAATTAAAGCACCTAATCCCGTGCGTGGCCCACCAAAGGTCAGGGTCCAAACTCCAATTAACCCCATCACAGTGGCACGTAAGGCACTTGGCTCAAATCTAACAAGGATCAAAAAACAACCAAGTATCAATACGCTTAACACAAAGACAGTCTTTCTTGAAAGGTGTAAACGTTTAAAAAACCAGATAAATACTGCTAACAAAATTGCAATATTCCCCCCGCTCACTGCAGTTAAATGGGTTAATCCAGTTCGCTTCATATCTTCACTAAACTCAACGCTTTGTAGTCTGGTATCACCAGAAACGAGTCCAGGAATTAATCCAGTAGCACTAAAATTGACTTTTTGCGCAGTTAAATAGAAGTTCTCTCGAAAAGTATTAATTGTCTGATTTAGTCGACCTGGTTGCTTTACCAATCTATAGTCAGTAACACGAACTATTAATGCGTAATCATTTCGGTAAGATTTTTCAGCGACTCCTCGAAACTGCAAAAGTGAGCCAAAAGGTATATCAAATACCTCTGAATCAAAGATTGCTAAAACCCCAATAGCTACCTGCCAAGAAGATTCTGAATCACTCAGCGTCTTTGTAGCTAATGACAATTCCCATGCTCCTTTGGTATTGAATGGATTGCTGTTAGCGCGATAAGTCAAGTCACTCACCGTTTTTGCTGTAAAAACCACTTCAGATTTATTTCTAGTTAGTTCTGTTAACTGAGTATTTGATACAGCATCTAGCCTCATAAAGCCAATTATTGAGCTGATAATTATCATGAATAAAACAAAAAATAGTTTACTTCTCGATTTTTTTAAGATTAAAAAAAGGATTAAATTTATTGAAATTAGCAAAAGGCTTATATCGATAGAATTAAAGTAAAAAATCAATATGAAATTTAACCAGATTGCTAGCACACTAAAAATTAATCTAAGATCAAATACTAGATGCAAACTTTTTTTTCTATGTCTGCGTATTTAGCAACACCAATGCCCTTGACCTCATTCAATTGAGAAATACTTTTAAAGCCTCCGTTGTCCGCACGCCAATCAATTATTTTTTGTGCCATTACCGGACCAATCCCTGGCAAAGTATCCAAAGCAGCAAGGTCAGCTGTATTTATATCAATACAATCCTTTTTATCTTTATTTTTTTTATTTTGGATACCAACTTTGTTGGGTGTCAATTGTGAATCCGGTCCAAGAAAAATTTGGTCGCCATCATTTAGTGTCTCTGCCAAATTTATAGTGATGAGGCGCTGATTGCTTTGCCCCCCGGCAGCAGCGATGGCCTCAAAAACTCTTGATCCACTCGCTAGTTCGTAAACCCCAGGATTATTAACTTCACCAAACACGTGAACATAAATAATAGATTCTAAGTTGGGCACTTGTTTAGGTTGCTCTGCAAAAAAGTTTTCAGTATTTTGTTGAGGTACGTTTGGCGCAGAATTTGTCCACTGCGCGCCTGACCACCAAACCACACTCATCGCTACCGCAGCGAGAACTATCACGCTGATCGCTAGCAAACTTTTTTGATCTAGCTTTGTCAAGTAGGTATAGTTTTTTGATTCAGGGAGCTCTAACGGTTTAAGTTGCTCGCGTATTCGAAATAATCGGTTCTCGATTTCGGGAGGAAGTTTTATATTTTCTGTCATGGATTTATCATGACACTTTTTACAATAAGCCTGTTAAATAACTTTCACTTGTGGATAACTAGTTTATTCAGGAACTATGTTGATAAGTTTTGGCGCTCGAATAATGAAAGTTTTTATCTTTGCCCCATTAAGCGCCCTAATGACATTGGCATCCGCTAAAGCGAGCTGCGTTAATTCATCCTCTGAGATATCAGGTGATACCTCTAACTTAGCTCTTAACTTTCCACTCACCTGTACCACACAAATTACGCTATCTTGAATTAGTAAGCGCGGTTCTGCTTCACGCCAACCGGCTTTAGCCACACTTGGCTCAAATCCAAGAATCGACCACATTTCTTCGGTGGTATATGGAGCGACTAACGAAAGCGCGATTGCAATAAATTCAACCGACTCACGCACTGCCGGATCCGATGGACCACAACCTGAATCAATCTCTTTTCGTGTGGTGTTAACTAATTCCATTATGCGTGCAATAGCAACATTGAATCTAAAAGAATCAATTAACTCTGTTACTTCTTTAATTGTTTTATGTACAGTTTTACGCAACAAGAGATTGCCGTTTTCAAACGAAACCCCTGGATTACTATTAACATCAACAGCTAACCGCAAGGCACGTGCTAAGAATTTTTTAGATCCGGCTGGTGAAACATCTGCCCAATCAATATCGTCTTCTGGCGGACCAGCGAAAACCATTGTCAACCGAACTGCATCAACGCCAAATTCTTCGATTTGTTCGCCAAGGTCGACCATATTTCCTTTTGATTTACTCATAGCCGCTCCACCCAAAATTACCTGTCCTTGGTTAAGCAAAGCCGAAAATGGTTCATTAAAGTTAACTAATCCCAAGTCATTTAAAACTTTTGTAAAAAATCGGCTGTAAAGCAAATGCAAGATTGCGTGCTCTACGCCCCCCACGTACTGGGCAACTGGCAACCATCTATTTAGTGAATCTGAATCAAAAGCGCTTTCGCTATTAGTGTTGGACGGGTATCGCAAGTAATACCAAGATGAGTCCACAAAGGTGTCCATCGTGTCAGTGTCTCGCTTCGCGGGTTTACCGCATTTAGGGCATGAAACATTGACCCAATCTTGCGCACTTGCTAAAGGTGAAGTTCCTTTAGGAGCCAACTGGTCCCCTGCCAAATCTGGCAACAGTACTGGCAATTGATTTTCTGGTACTTCTACTTCTTGACAAGTTTCGCAATGAATTATCGGAATAGGGGCTCCCCAGTAGCGCTGGCGCGAAAGCAGCCAATCTCTTAACCGAAAATTGATTGTGCGCTTGCCTAGTTTTTGCTCTTCTAATATTTCAATGATCTTTTTAATTGCCTCTGACTTATTTAGACCATTAATTGGTCCAGAATTAATTAGTATTCCCTCCCCACTGGTAGCGATGAAGGATTGGGCTGGATCAGGCTCATTTGTTTCTACTACTTTGATTACATTTAAATTAAATTCTTTTGCAAAATCTAAGTCACGCTGATCATGTGCTGGTACCCCCATTACTGCGCCAGTACCGTAATCCGCCAAGACGTAGTCGGCCGACCAAATTGGCAGGCGCTCCTGATTTACTGGATTAATTGCATAGCAACCTAGAAATACCCCTGACTTTTTTCTATCAGAAGCCAGTCGCTCAATTTCTGTTGTTTTTCTAACTTCTTGTAAATATTTTTCAAAATTAGCGCGTTGCTCTTCACTGACTAATTTAGAAGCTAACGGTGAATCTGGTGCCACTACAAAAAAAGTCGCGCCAAATAAAGTGTCTGGTCTTGTAGTAAATACTGTAACTATTTCGTCTGTTGTGTCAATTTTAAAATCCACATAGGCACCCTCTGAGCGCCCAATCCAATTTTGTTGCATCGTTAAAACACGTTCAGGCCACTTACCTTTTAATTGGTCCATATCGTCAAGTAGTCTCTGTGCGTAATCAGTTATTTTGAAATACCATTGAGTTAGTTCTCGCTTAGTTACTACTGCACCACACCGCTCACATTCACCAGCCACTACCTGCTCGTTTGCTAATACAGTTTGACAAGAGGGGCACCAATTGACATTACTTGCTTTTCGGTAAGCCAAACCTTTTTTAAAAAATTGTAAAAATAACCATTGGGTCCATTTGTAATACTCTGCATCAGAAGTATGCAAACGCCTGTTCCAATCAAAAGAGATTCCATAACGTTTAAATGAGTTAGCTTGGGTTTCAATATTTTGATAAGTCCAGGTTGCTGGGTTCTCACCACGCTTGATAGCTGCATTCTCAGCTGGTAATCCAAATGAGTCCCACCCGATTGGATGAAGAACGTTAAAACCTTTTTGAAAGTAATAGCGCGCTACTACGTCGCCTATCGCAAATGCCTCTGCGTGTCCCATATGCAAATCACCCGAGGGATAAGGGAACATGTCTAAGACATAAATGCGCTTTCTAGGATCAGCCGGATCGTCAGAAGATTGAAAAAGGTTTAACGCTTCCCAAATCGGAAACCATTTATTTTGAATTTCTTCTACATTGAATGGGTGACGACCCTCAACTTCACCAGATTGAATGCTCACTTTGAGTAATTTAGTGTGGAGCTAAGGGGACTTGAACCCCTGACCCCTTGCATGCCATGCAAGTGCTCTACCAACTGAGCTATAGCCCCGATTTTTAAATCTGCATCACTCTACTGAAACTAACGGTCGTCACTTAATGCCGGTAGCGGCAATGAGCCCGCGTTATATTCAATCAACCGCCAATTTAAATCTAAGCCAGGAACTTCTTGAAGCACTACCCACGAACAATTAGCCAAAATCCCTAAGCTTCCCCAAAGGTTATGTGGCATTCCTAATAATTTTGCTACCGCTGCTCGTGCCGCGCCGCCATGTGTTGCAACTACTAAAGTTTGCCCGTTATCAATTTTTGGTAGATATCTATGAATTCCACGTACCATTCTTTCGGCGACCTCTACCCGAGTTTCACCTGTGTCACCGGGACGGATTTCAGTACCAATTGACCATCGCTGATAAGTCTCGCCATACTTTTCACGTAACTCTTCATAGGTCATTCCCTCCCATTCGCCATGGGCGGTTTCTCTAAAATCAGCATCTAGTTCAATTTCAAGATTGGTAAGTCGCGATAATTCTGTGGCAGTCTTGTGGGCTCGTTGTAAATCTGACGAAACTAAATGATGTGGCGAAAGATGCTGTAGCAGCTGAGCCGCGCGTTGCGCTTGGGCTATGCCAACTTCGTCTAATGGAATATCAGTTTGACCTTGAAACCTTTGTTCTTTATTCCAAGTAGTTCTTCCGTGACGCCATAACACCAAAGTTCTATCAGCCATTAATTACCTCGATTGGACAGTCTTTCCAAAGTCGCTCAAGTGCATAAAGTTGGCGATTTTCTGCTAACTGCACATGCACAATAATTTCTGAAAAATCGAGCAGAATCCATTGACTTTCTGCTGCACCTTCTTTTCTTACGCTTTTCACCGCGACTTTTGCTAATTCCTTTTCAATTTCATCCACGATTGCACCAACTTGGCGGGTGTTCTGTCCACTAGCAATCACAAACATGTCACTAAGTGGAAACTTGTCACTTACATCAATGATTATCACATCAGTTGCTAATTTTTCTAAGGCCGCTTTAGCGGCAACTTGAGCTAACTCTCGAGCGCGTTGCGACGCTGGCACAATACCTACACTCTCACATTATCGAATCTAATTATCTCACACTTACTTATTTGTACAAATTGTGGTCGTTTATGTATTTGTTTACTGCTGCTGGAATCAGATCACTGACCGCCAAATTATTACTAATTCGTTCTCTGACTTGACTTGATGAAATGTCCTTTAGCGGCATATTCAAGAATTTAAAATCATAATTAAGTTCAGCAGTCTCATCACTTTCTCGTGCAAGCACAAGGACAGAAACTTTTTTTATTAACTCTTCAAATCGATTCCAACTAGGTAGTGTTTTTGCAGCATCTAATCCCAATATTAAGTACAATTTTATTTTGGGGTATTCATGTAATAAAGTTTCAACGGTATCAATCGTGTAAGAAATTTCAGGTCGATTTATTTCTACGTCCGAAACGGAAAATGCTGGATTACTTGCCACTGCTAGGTGAGTCATACTGATGCGAGCTAGGCCACTTGCTACGGGTTGATTTTTTTGCCAGGGAGTTCCAACTGGGATAAATAATATTTGTTCAATTTCAGTATTTTCTAAAACAAAATCAGCAACCGCCAAATGTCCAAAGTGAATTGGGTCAAAACTTCCGCCAAATATTGCAATATTTTGGCTGCTGCTCTTATCTATCAGCGTCAAATCTAGTCACAATTAACAGCAACAAAACTAACACGCCAAATACGCCTACCCCAAAAACTATCGGCGAAATTGCAGACTCAGATTTTTCGGCCACCTCTGCCGCAAGTTGAAACATGTTTCTTGCTCCTTCTTATTCTCTTATTTGACCATTGCCAGTAACAATGTACTTGCTACTTGTCATCTCAACTAAACCCATCGGGCCACGGGCATGGATTTTTTGATTAGAGATCCCCATCTCTGCGCCGAATCCAAACTCCCCACCATCAGTAAACCTGGTCGAAGCATTAACCATAACGGCCGCTGAATCCACTTGCGAGATGAACTTTTGAGAGTTTGCAAAAGAGTTTGTCACGATTGCTTCTGTGTGATTACTTGACCACTGTCTGATATGAGAAATTGCTTCATCAATATCCTCAACGATTTTTGCAGCCAAATCTAATGTGTAATACTCTGCTGCCCAATCCTCATCGGTGGCATATTCATAATTAATTTCAGCAGTTTTGGCGTATGACTCAAGATTCTTAGATATATGTAATGTGACTCCGCTATTTTTTAATTCACGAAGCGCTACCGGCAAGAACGTTTCAGCAATATTTTTGTGTACTAATAAAGTTTCTGCCGCATTACATACAGTACATCTTTGAACTTTGGCATTAACAATAATTTTTGTAGCCATGTTGATGTCAGCAGATTCATCAATGTATACATGGCAGTTACCTATCCCTGTCTCAATTACTGGAACCGAAGATTCATTAACTACGCTTTGAATTAAACTTGCCCCACCACGTGGAATTAATACATCTACTAATCCTTTAGCTTTCATTAGATGCTTAACTGATTCGTGTGTATCACCCGGCACCATTTGGATAGCTAAGGCGTTTATTCCGACATCCGCTAAGGCGCTTTGTAACACTTTTACTAGCGCCTCATTAGTATTTTTAGCGCTGCTAGATCCCCTTAGTAAAACTGCGTTACCACTTTTTAAGCAGATAGCCGCAGCATCCACTGTGACATTTGGTCTAGCTTCATAGATGATTCCGACAACGCCAAGCGGTACGCGTACCTGTTCAATTTTTAATCCATTTGGCTGAACCCAGCCTCGAATTACTTCACCAATGGGATCTGATAATTGCGCAATATCAATTAAAGACTGTGCTAATACACTAATGCGCTTTTCATTTAGTGTTAATCGATCAATTAACTTAGGATCTAATCCAACTTCTTTCGCTGCTAATAAATCTCGCTGGTTCTCTTTTTCTATAAACTTGATATTTTTTGTTAGGTAATCACTCATTAACCTAAGCGCTGCATCTTTTTTTGCACGACTCAGTGTCGCTAATTCCCAGGATGCCACTTGTGCTGCCTTGGCGCAATCTAAAACTGATTGTTGAATGCTATCCATGTGACGACCTCATTCCCTTACTTTACTAATTGTCACTGATCAAAACCAAGTCATCGCGGTGAATAACTTCTTTGGCAAATTCTTCACCAAGTGACTGCGTGATTTTTGCAGATGTCTTTCCTAGTACTGAGGGTAATTCAGCTGAATCAAAATTCACGATTCCTCGAGCGATAACTTGATTGCTTGGGTCTAACACAACAATTACATCGCCCACCGCAAAATCGCCACTGTAGCTAGTTATACCGGCGGCTAACAATGACGCCCTTTTGGTGCCGAGTGCGCGTGCTGCCCCTTCGTCCACAGTTACAGCTCCCATCACCACGCTGGCGTGTGCTAACCAAAGTTCTCTTGCTGATTGTTTTTCGGTTGCTGGATAAAAAACCGTACCGACTTTTTCACCTAAAAGTGCACTTGCTAAATGTTTTGCATCGGTCAAAATCACTGTGATTGAGGCAGATGCAGCAATTTTTGCGGCAGTTATTTTTGTAACCATTCCACCAGAACCTAATTTTGAACTTGAATTATCTTCTAGTTTCACAGCAGATAATTCATTAAAATCTTTAACTTCAGAAATTAATTTTGCTGCTGGATTTGATGGATTTTCAGAGTACAGCCCAGCCACATCAGAAAGTAAAATTAGCGAATCCGCTTGTATTAAATTTGCTACTAAAGCAGCAAGCCGATCATTGTCACCAAATCTGATCTCTTCTGTAGCAACTGTGTCGTTTTCATTTACTATCGGAATTACCCCAAGTTCAAATAACTTATTGAACGTTCTAATCGCATTTCGATAATGGCTACGTCTAGAAATATCTTCTGCTGTTAGCAGAATCTGACCAGCCACAATATTGTGAGTAGCAAACCGTTCGGTATAGCGATGCACTAACAATCCTTGGCCCACACTGGCGGCGGCTTGTTGCATAATCAAATCGCGAGGACGGCTTTTTAAACCCAACGGCGCAAGCGCTGCCGCGATCGCACCAGAAGAGACTAAAACAATTTCTACTCCGGCTTTTTTCTTTTTGGCGATTTCATCGACCAACTCATTCAACCTTGTGACGTCAATGCCGCCTGATTGGCTAGTTAATGAAGAGGAGCCAACTTTGATAACCATCCGCTTGGAATTAATAATATTTTCACGTATTTGCTCACTCATCGATAATCCAATCGAAGATCTGTTCCACGCGGCCCCTTAACAGCAGATTTACCAGTAGCAATACTTGGCTGCCAGTCAAACAAAACTGCTTGCTCGCCTTCACCGATAGCTACTTCACTACCTGCCGTTGCGCCTAACTTAATAAGTTCATCTTCAACCCCGGCGCGCGCTAATCGATCAGCTAAATATCCCACCGCTTCATCGTTTGAAAAGTCTGTTTGTTTGACCCAGCGATAAATTTTTTCACCCTTTACCCAAAAGCGCTCACCATCAAAACTTACTTCAAATCCGATTTCATCTATTGGTCTTGGTTTTAGAATTATCCGAGTTGGCTGTGCTGGTGTGATAAGAGCACGATATTGCACGACTTTTTCAGCCAAGGCATAAAGTAAATTTGCTATTCCCTCTTTAGTCAAAGTTGAAACACTAAAAACTTCATAGCCTTTTTCGACTAAATCTGGGGTCACTAAATCTGCTAATTCTTTCGCAGCCGGGATATCAATTTTATTTAAAACAACAATTCTGGGCCGATCTGCAAAAGAGCCATAACTTGCTAATTCTTTTTCTATGGCGAGCAGATCTGAGACAGGATCTCGATTTGGTTCAAGTGTTGCACAGTCGAGTACATGCGCGATGACACTACAGCGTTCGATGTGCCTAAGAAAATCTAAGCCTAATCCTTTGCCTTCACTCGCACCTGGGATTAATCCTGGAACATCTGCAACTGTGTATGAAGTGTCACCAGCTTTAACCACTCCAAGGTTTGGAACTAAAGTTGTAAAAGGATAATCTGCAATTTTTGGTTTAGCTTCGCTGATTACGGCTATCAAACTGGATTTTCCGCTAGACGGAAACCCAACTAATGCCACATCAGCTAATGACTTTAACTCTAAAACGACTTCTTGATATTCACCCTCTTCACCTAACAAGGCAAAGCCGGGGGCTTTTCTTTTTGTAGACGCCAAGCTAGCGTTTCCTAAACCGCCGCGTCCGCCCTGCGCAATTATAAATTCTGCACCATTACCTAGCAGGTCAATTAAAATTTCATTTGCTTTATTTTTTACCACAGTTCCATTTGGAACACTCAAAATTAAATCTTCACCATTACCACCTGCTTTGTGACTACCTAAGCCAGGTTTTCCGTTCTTGGCACTTTGATGTGGATGTCGATGATATTCCAACAAAGTTGTTAAACTCATATCAACTTTAAGAATTACATCCCCGCCCTTTCCACCATCCCCACCATCAGGCCCGCCTAACGGCTTAAATTTTTCACGTAATACCGAAGTGCAACCATTACCACCATTACCGGCTTGCGCATAAATTACTACTTGATCTACGAACATTTTTTGCACCTCCTCGTTCATTAGAAATAAAAAAGGGCGGGGAATATACCCGCCCTTTAAAAAATTGTTGAGCGGACTTACTCCGCCGGTACGATGTCAATTACACGACGACCGCGTCTAGTTCCAAAGCGAACCGAGCCACCAGCTAACGCAAAAAGTGTGTCATCACTTCCGCGTCCAACATTCTGCCCTGGGTGAAAGTGAGTGCCACGTTGACGAACCAAAATTTCGCCAGCACCAACTAACTGTCCACCGAATCGCTTTACGCCAAGTCGCTGTGCGTTCGAATCGCGACCGTTCCGAGTGCTTGATACACCTTTTTTGGATGCCATGAAACTAACCTACCTTTATTTCAGTTACACGAAGTGTTGTTAATTCTTGACGATGTCCTAGACGTCTTTTATAACCAGTTTTGTTTCTATAGTGCTGAATACTAATTTTTGGCCCACGTGAGTGAGAAACTACTTCTGCTAAAACTTTTGTTTGAGAAAGTGTTTTAGGGTCATGGGTAATTGATCCGTCTTGCACAATTAACAGTGCTGGTAATTCAACTTTGCTACCCAAGGCCGCATCTACTCTATTTGTTATAAATTGATCGCCGACTGCAACCTTTTCTTGGTTTGCACCGGTTTTAACTATCGCGTACAAGTTGATCTCCTGTAAATAATGCGTCTGAGTAGGTTCGCCTAGATTACTAAAGCCCTGGCGGGGGCTTTAGAGGTGGGTTTAGGCGGTCTTTTCATCGCTGTCTGTTTGTTCATCTTTTCGTGGCTTTACCAAGCGATCTGAGTGTTTATGCTCAACCGGCTCAGAAAAAACCTTAACTCCACGTCCGTTGCAGGCTTCGCAATTTTCTGAGAAGGTTTCAAGCAGCCCAGATGAAATACGCTTTCGCGTCATTTGCACCAGCCCGAGTGATGAAACTTCTGCTACCTGATGCTTGGTGCGATCTCGCCCTAAGCATTCAACCAATCTACGAACTACCAAATCTCTATTGCTTTCAAGCACCATGTCAATAAAGTCGATTACGATAATGCCACCAATATCGCGTAAGCGAAGTTGGCGAACGATTTCTTCAGCGGCTTGTAAATTATTTTCAGTTACCGTGTCTTCTAAGTTTCCACCTTGACCAATGAATTTACCTGTGTTTACGTCAATTACAGTCATGGCTTCTGTGCGATCGATTACTAAAGATCCGCCTGACGGTAGGTAAACCTTTCGGTCAAGCGCCTTCGCTAATTGCTCATCAATTCTGTTGGCAGTGAAGATATCCTCGTTATTTACCCACTTTTCAAGACGAGGTGCTAAGTCTGGTGCCACATAAGTCACATACTGTTCAACCGTATCCCAAGCATCCTCACCTTGTACCAAAAGTTTTTTAAAGTCCTCATTAAAGATGTCTCTCACAACCCTAATCGCTAAATCAGGTTCTGAGTACAAAAGTGAAGTTGGTTGTGCTGCATCTGTCTGTTGCTTGATGTTTTCCCATTGTGCAGCTAAACGCGCAATATCTTTTTGCAGTTGCTCTTCGGTTGCCCCTTCTGCTGCAGTACGAACTATTACTCCTGCACCTTCTGGCACAACATCGCGCAAAATCTTTTTAAGTCTGATGCGTTCGCTCTCTGGTAACTTTCTACTTATTCCAGTTACTGAGCCGTCCGGCACGTAAACTAAATAGCGCCCAGGTAAAGAAATTTGGCTAGTAAGCCTTGCGCCCTTTTGCCCGACTGGATCTTTTGTTACTTGAACTAGTACTTTGTCGTTCGTGTGAAGTGCCAATTCGATTCGCTTAGGCTGGCCATCCATTCCGGCAGCATCCCAGTTAACTTCACCGGCATAAAGCACTCCGTTTCGTCCACGGCCAATATCGATAAAAGCTGCTTCCATGCTTGGCAAAACGTTTTGAACTTTTCCTAGATAAACGTTTCCGATAAGTGAGGCTGATTGATTTCTTGAAACATAATGCTCTACTAATATTTCATCTTCCAAAACAGCAATTTGAATTCGATCTTCTTTTTCGCGAACCACCATAACTCGGTCAACTGCTTCACGGCGAGCTAAAAATTCGGCTTCGGTTAACACCGGGGCTCTTCTTCGGCCAGTGTCACGACTATCGCGACGCCTTTGTCGTTTTGCATCTATGCGGGTTGAATTACTACGAGCAGTATTTTCGCGCTCACGGGGCTTTCGTACTCTTACAATTGTGTTTGGTGGATCGTCTGGAGTTAACTCAGTTTCACCTTCGCTGGTGCGACGGCGTCGGCGCCTTTTAAAAGTCGCAGGTGCTTGGGAAGATTCTTCATCAGTTGGTTCTTGTTCAACACCTTCGCTTGCTTCTTCGGTGGCGTCAACTTCAACTTCTTCGCCTTTGCGTCGGCGGCGTAAACCTTTGCGCTTACGGCGAGGATTTTCTTCTGTTACCTCTGCCGGGGGGCGGCTTACTGCGGCGGCACGTGCCACTTCAGCAGACTGAAACGCTAAGGCAGGTGTGCCGAGTCGACTATCCGCTTTTGTGGGCTTGACTTCTTCCGGTGCAGAAAATGTTGCACTACGGCCGTTATTGTCTATGTTTTCTTTTTCGTCGCTCACGACGAGGTACTCCTAAATCTAAAAGTAAGTTAGAACCTAAATCTGCACTAACAAAACTTGGGCGGTACCAATTAACTTTTGTTAACTGGCAGAAATCTGTGGTGTCGAGTTTTATTCGCGGTCTGGGGCGAAGGGTCGAGCAACTGAAAATCATTTTCAGTTAAATTCCCCTGGGCTCTCCGGGTCACCATTGGTGGGACGGTTAGAGCCAAGCCACCCACGCGTTGTAGCGCGGATAAAACATCGTCTGGCCGAACGGTAGGGCTACCTGCCCGAACGACTGCTTCCAGTATCGCACATGTTGAATCCAGCTCAGGACTTATAGCCCGAATTGCCAAAATTGACCCACTAGCGTCGAATTTACGCAATCTTTGCTTGGTTATTCACGCAACTTCAACGCGCTTGCTAGTTTTGGCGACCTGCGCCTTGGGCAGTCTTAAGTTAGATCAAAGGGCTTCGGCGATCGTCACTTTCACGACCGATCGCTAAAACGAGCCCAACCGCAATCCATGAAACAAACATTGCAGATCCTCCATATGAAACAAATGGTAAAGGGACGCCCGTTACTGGCATGATTCCTAAATTCATCCCAATATTTTCAAAAGTCTGCACGGTAAACCAGGCGCTAACGCCAGTTGCGGTGAGTCGTCCAAATAAATCCGGGGCCCGCCAAGCAATTCTAGAAATGCGATAAATAATTATTAAATAGAGCATTAGCATCACGGCAATACCTAGAAACCCGAATTCTTCGCCCAGTACCGTAAAAATAAAATCTGTGCGTTGCGCTGGGATGTACTTTCCTTGGGTTTGAGATCCGTTTAAATAGCCTTGTCCAAACCATCCCCCTGAACCAATTGCAATTCTGGCCTGCAAGGTGTTATAGCCAATTCCTTGCGGATCAAAATTTGGATCTGTAAATGAGGTTAGCCGATCAAGTTGATACTGTTTTAAAATACCTAAGCGAATTGTAAAAAAACCAATTAATGCCCCACCCGACATAATTCCAAGTACCCACCTGGCTTTTACTCCGCTTACAATCAATACCGCAAATAGTGTTATCGCAATTATCAAAGCGGTGCCAAGATCGTTTTGAACTAAAATTAATAATGCTGGTATTCCAGCTAAAGCCAATCCAATCAAAACATCTGAATCGTTCGGTCGATCCTCTGCATCTCGCTTTTCGGTCAAAGCCATTGCTAGCAAAACAATTAAGGCCACTTTTGTAAATTCACTGGGTTGAAAGGAAAGCCCTCCCGGTAACGCCAACCAAGCTTGTGCACCACTTTGTTGTCTACCGATACCCGGGATTAAAACCACGATCGACCCTAACAACGCCACAATGTAAATTAATATTGCATAAGCACGAACTGTTCTATATGAAAATCGAGACGCGACGACTCCCAAAATAATTGCCAGCAAAATATTGAGTAAATGACGTTGTAAAAAATAGTCTGTTGGCATTTCAGCATCTAACAATCGCTGCCTTGAAGCTGAGTAAATTAAAAAGCTTCCAAAAACACTGAGTGTCAAAACGGATACAATTAATAGATAGTCATATCCCAACCAAAAAGATTGTTTCTTCTCAAATGTGTAGCGAGTGCGGGTGACATCTGCTCTACTCATTCTTCCTCGATTTGTGTTTGTGCTTCAGCTTCGGTGGGTTCATTAAAACTTAAACTAACTAACAATTCTGGATTGTTCATCTCTGGGTAAATTGGTAAGCCATCTCTACCCACTAAAGGTAAATTCATATTTGGTGAACCATTACTAAAAATTGATTTTGCTGGTATTACTTCACTTCCAACAATTCCAAATATTGCTTCATAGATTTTTCTAACACTTGGGGCAGAGGTGCCTGAGCCAGTTCCGCCTTGTGAAACCATCATCACAATTACATATTTTGGATCATTAGCGGGGGCATAGCTCGCAAACCATGAATTTGAATCTTTACCGGTTACTTGGCCGGTTCCTGTCTTACTCGCAATCGGAATTTGTGTTAATGGAAAGCCTATAAATGGTGCGGCACCAGTTCCATTGTTGGTTACTCCAACTAAAGCCCGGTGAATGTAATCTCTCGTTTGCTTACTAATCGACAACACACCTTTTACTTCGGGTTCGATTCTCGCTGCAACAGAGCCGTCGGCGTTCATAATCGCTTTGGCAACTCTCGGTTGGTAGACGGTCCCACCATTTGCTAAAGCGCCATAAGCAACCGCCATTTGTAATGGTGAAACCACGGTGTCACCCTGTCCGATCGATAAGTTAACAGCGTCGCCGGCGCGTAGTCGCATCCCTTCGGTGCAATTCTCTTTTGCAAATTCTTTCAACAAACTCGCTCTAGCTGGATCTGTCTCTGCCACTTCGGGATACCCGTTTGCTGCACGATTACACCACGCCTCATGATTTTGATCCCAAAATGATTGCTTGAAATCTCTTCCACCGACTCGGCCATTTACATCTTCTGGTAAATCAATGCCGGTTTTAGTGCCAAACCCAAACCCCCAAGTCATTTTTTCAATGTTGTCTTTTGGATCTTCAATTGGATTTAATCCACCATCTCTCAGCCAAATTTTGTTTGCGATGTCATAAAAAACTGTGTTACAAGAAACTTCGATTGCTCTTTGCATCGAAATACTGCCATAACCAACGCTGTTATAATTTCTAAAAAATCGATTACCAATTTGAAGTTCTGCCGGGCAGTCATAATTTGAAGAAAAACTAAAACCCGCATCGGCTGCAGCGGCGGCACTCACTATTTTGAACACAGAGCCAGGTGCAAACAAACCTTGCGTGGCTCTTGAAATCAATGGGACATTATTTGCTTTATCATTTAGCGCTTCGTATTCGGCGGTGCTGATCCCATCAAGCCAAACGCTTGGGTCATAAGTTGGATAACTAGCCATCGCTAAAACTTGACCATTTGTTACATCCATAACAACTGCAGCGCCAGAGTCACCTTTCAAATTATTTGCCCGCGCTCGAAACACTGCTTCAGCTAATTGCTGTTCTACTAATGTCTGAAGTTTTGCGTCAATATTTAGTACTAAATATTGGCCCGGTGATGGATCTGATTCTGAAACTACGCCTTTTATTTTTGCTGCTTTATCTACTGCTAATACTTTTACGCCAGGATTACCTCGCAAAGCAGGGTCATAAAATCTTTCTATACCTGCCCGACCGATTCGATCATTATTTTGTAAAGCAACTTGACCCTCTGCTATCCCTAATGCTTTTTGATTCTTTATTTCTAAATCTGTTACTGGGCCCACGTATCCTAAAATGTGTGCCATATTTACCCCAAATGGTTGTGGCAGGGTTCTAATTGCTGCTAACTCGGCGGTAACTCCTGGAAAATCTAAAGTACGCTCCATAATTTTTAGGGCGACATCTTCACTTACATCTTGTGCAACTGGAACAGGTTGAAATAAAGTGCCGTCCCAACATATTGGTGGACGCTTCGCTTCAGGTTGACCACAAGGAATTAATCGATCGCGGATCTCCCAATCAGGTCGCTGTAACACTTTTGACAGTTCGCTAATTACAGACTCACCTTTATCGGGTAACTCTTCTAAAACTCGCGTATTTACGCTAACCACCATAGTTGTTCTATTTGCTACTAGTGGGCGACCAGCTTGATCTAAAATCAAACCACGTACCGGATCGGTGTAAACCTCTCTGAAGGCATTCTTATTTGCGGCCGCAACATAGGTATCACCAATTGTGATCTGCAAGTAAAAAGCTCTTCCCAAAAGTGTTAACATCATTGAAAGAATTACTACTCTGAAAACAAATAACCGAAGTATCGATCTATCTTTCATATTCTAATTTCATCAGCTCTCAGATTTGGCCCTAATCTTCTATCTAACCAAGCAACCACCGGTAAGACAAACACTGACAGTATCCCCACATAAATAGCTTGGGTTACTAATAATTCACCTAATTGGCTATAAGCAATTTCTCCATCAAAAATGATTGTTAAACCCGCTTTTAACAAAATAAATGTCGCCGACGCCCCAGTAATGATCATGATCGGTCTAAAAAAAGATTTATTAGGTGTTCGACCTAAAACGCCCACGGTAAATCCGATTGTGACCAAGGCCAATGAACTTAACCCCAAAACCGGCTGGGTTGGTGGAATTAAATCAATAAACAAGCCAGCAATAAAGCCCGCACTTGCCCCGACCAAAGGACCCTTAGCAATTGCCCAGGCGCACACCAAAGTTAAAACTAAATCTGGCGTTGCCCCACGTAGGTTTAAAGTACTTAAAACTGTTGGTTGTAATAATGCCGCAAAAAGAATGCTAAGCCCAAGCGCAATCCAACGATAAATATTCATTGTGAAGTGTTTTCAGATTCTTCAACTGCACTAGCGGTTGGTGTGATTATTGGTCTCGGATCAATTCGCGGTGAATCAATCACTACCCCAACTAAATCTAAAGTAGAAAAATCTACAAAAGGTAAAACTCTTGCAGACTTAGTTAAAAGCCCTGGCTTACTAGCAACACTTAACACTCTTCCAATCGGAACACCTGCAGCAAACGGTTGACCGCCTTCTGAGCCCCAGGTAATAAGTATGTCATTGACTTCTATCTTTGCTACAGGGTCAAAGAGTTCAAATTGGATTTCTTCTGGAACATCTTCACCACTGGCAAATCCCAATTCACCTCGACCAGCAACGCGTGAACCAACTCGACTAGTTTTATCCACAATCAATATTGCATTAGCTGTGGTCGGAGTTACCGAAGAAGTTCTGCCAACCAAGCCTTGACCATTAATGATTGTCATGTTAGGTGTTATTCCATCGTTGGAACCAGCATCAATAGTTATCGTCCAAGAAAAATCCTGCTTTGGCCCCACCGCAATCACTCGCGCGGGCACTATTTTGTAGCTTCCGGTGCCAGCAATATCTAACAGCGCATCTAATTCTGCTGCTCTTCTTCGCGCCTCATCAGATACCTTGAGCTTTTCTTGTAATTCCACATTTTGTGCTTCGAGTTCACTAGCTCGCTCTCGAACATTAACTAATTCGCTGTAACTGGTAAAAAAATCCCTTACCGGATTAACTACGTTAAAGATCCCTACTTGAATAGGGGCCACCACATTGGCAGAGGCAGCACGCACCACTCTGATTAAAGAGCCATCGCTGCTACGTAAATCAATGATGGTTAGTGTCAGCGAAACGAGCAATAATACTGCAAGAACCGCTCTGACTCGTCCGTTATCTCTCATGATAAAAAGAGAGCATAAATTTGATTAACCGCGAGGCTCTGAAATTAAGACTTGTTGCAAAGCCTCAAATTCTTCTACGCACTTACCTGAACCGCGAGCAACACAACCCAATGGATTCTCAGCGATGATCACTGGCATTCCAGTTTCATGACGCAATCTTTCATCTAAACCCTTAAGCAGTGCACCACCACCAGTTAACACAATTCCTCTGTCCATAATGTCACCGCAAAGTTCAGGAGGTGTTCTATCAAGAGTTGTTTTAACTGCATCAATAATTCTACTTACCGGCTCATCTAGTGCTCGTCTTATTTCTTCAGCAGACACCACTACTGTGCGAGGTAGCCCTGTTACTAAATCTCTACCTCTTAATTCTGCAGATGTCTCATCTGGAGTTGGAAACGCAGAACCAACAGTTGTTTTTATTTCTTCGGCTGTTCTTTCGCCTAACATTAAACTGTATTCTTTTTTAACAAACTGAATTAAAGCATCATCAAGTTCATCGCCACCGGTACGAATAGATAACGCGGTAACAATCCCACCAAGTGAGATAACAGCAACTTCGGTAGTACCGCCACCAATATCAACAACCATGTTGCCGGTTGGTTCGTGAATCGGAAGTCCAGCACCAATTGCCGCGGCCATTGGCTCTTCAATTATGTAAACTTTACGCGCACCAGCTGCATATCCGGCATCTTTTACTGCACGCTGCTCTACACCAGTTATGCCACTTGGCACACAAACAACCAATCGTGGCTTTGCCATAAATCTACGCTTATGAACTTTTTGAATAAAGTATCGTAACATTCGCTCAGTTGTATCAAAGTCGGCAATTACTCCGTCTTTAAGTGGTCTGATTGCGACAATATTGCCAGGCGTTCTGCCAACCATTCTTTTTGCTTCGGCACCAACCGCAACAATTCCACCGGTGGTTTGATTAATAGCAACTACGGATGGTTCATCTAGAACAATTCCTCTTCCGCGTTCGTAAACTACGGTGTTGGCTGTACCCAAGTCAACAGCGATATCTCGACCCAAAAACGAATTAAACATTTACACCGAACCTTTTCTTTTCTTGCAGCAGCCCTATGCTACGCCGTTGTTAAAGCTGAGGGAAGAAGAGTGCTATCTCTCTCGCTGCGGACTCGGCAGAATCAGAACCATGGGTGACATTGTTCTGAGTTTCGGTTGCAAGATCGCCGCGGATCGTTCCACTTTGCGCATTTGCTGGATTGGTGGCGCCCATCATATTTCTCCAGGTGGCAATAGCGCTTTCGCCTTCAATCACCATGGCAACTAGTGGGGCAGAGGTAATAAATGAAACCAAACTTTCAAAAAAAGGTTTTTCTTGATGCTCTTGGTAATGCGCTTTAGCTGTTGCTGCATCTAATTTTCTTAACTCTAATGCAACAATTTTAAATCCTTTTGTTTCTATTCGCCTAATTACTTCGCCCACTAAACCACGGGCGACGCCGTCTGGCTTAACTAGCACTAATGATCTTTCGATCACTGTTTTACCTCTTCTCTAATGAATGTCTCTATTATTCAGAATCACTATTTTTTAGGTTAGCCGCCTTTTGCTTATCAGCTTTTCTGCCTAGTCTTATGGCCAAAAACCATAACACTGAAAATATTGCTGCCAAAATCCAAGTCGCCCCGGCAAAAAACCCTAGCCCCATGACCCCGCCAATTATAAAAAATAGGGCTTGTACCATCCATCCCAAAATCAATCCAACTGGTTTTTTCATAAATCCCATCGCTAATATCGCGATCAAAATAGTTAGAAGTGATAATAAAATTAATGACTGTTGATTTAAATCCTCAAAAGCCAAAATAGTTGGAATAAGCAACGCAATTAAAATAATTTCAAAAACTAAAACTGAACTAGTTAAAACCCTCAAAGCAAACTCTTAACTGCACCAACTAAGGCAATCGAGCCCAAAACCACAATACCGCTTCCTTCTTTTTCTTTAGCATATTCTATTGCCTTCAATAATGCGTTGGGCAAAAAATCTGATGCTACTAATGTGCTATCAGGAATGTAATCCATACACATGCGTGCTAATTCTTTGTGATCCATTGCCCTATCTGATTGCACTTGTGTAGTTATTATGGTCTGAGCAAAACCTGATAATTCTTTCAACATTTCAGGTATGTCTTTATCTTTCATGCATCCTAATAATAAAATCGTTTCAGTAAATTTAAAACTTTCTTCAATCGCCCTGCGACTAACTGCTACTCCACTTGGATTGTGAGCAGCATCAATAATGATTGTGGGATTTCGTTTGATAACTTCAATCCGACCAGGTGATGTGGTCTTTTCAAAAGCGCTAACCACAATTTCACTAGCTAGCGGTTGATCTAAAAGCACCTCAACTGCGGTAATTGCTGCCGCCGCGTTCTGCGCCTGAAACTCGCCATAAAGTTTAGAAAATATCGCAGTGTGGGTTGTGTACGGTGTAATAACGTCAAATACTTGACCACCAAGCGCGAGTTTGCGATTGGCAACTTGAAAATCTATCCCTTGCCATTTGCTATCAATCATTAATTCAGAACACTCAGCTCGCAAAACTTTTTCAGCTGCTGGGGCTTGCTGGGTTATTACTGCAGTACTGCCCGCTTTTAGTATTCCTGCTTTTTCACTAGCAATTTTATCTAGTGTGTCACCCAAATAATCCATGTGATCAAACGAAATTGGAGTAATTAAACTTACTTCAGGGGTTATCACATTTGTTGCATCCCAAGTCCCACCTAATCCAACCTCTACTACTGCTAAATCAATCGGAACCTCTGAGAAATATTGATATGCCAATGCCGTTACTACTTCAAAAAAAGTCAAGTTTTCACCGGCAAAATTTGCTTCTACTAGCTTTAATATTGGTTCAATATCGTCCAACGCTCTCTCAAATTCAGATTCGCTGATCGAATCACCGTCAATCACAATTCGCTCACGAGGGTGTATTAAATGTGGGCTGGTGTAAAGCCCCACTCGTAAATTTAATTCAAGCAAAAGATTGGTGACCATCCGTGCCGTAGAGGTTTTTCCGTTTGTCCCGGCAATATGCAAACTTTTAAAACTTTTCTCTGGATTACCGAGCGCTGAAAGTAACTGTTCGATTCTGACCAGCGAAGGGTTTATCTTATTTTCTGGCCATCTCGCTAATAGTCTGTTTATAGCTTCCCGCTCGCCCATAGTCGCTAATACTTTAGTAATGAATAAGATTTAGCCCATGAGTAATGCGCCCCAAAATCACCAAGTCCCTGAAAAACCATCTTTAGCGGGCCTGGAAGATCGCTGGGGTAAAAAGTGGGTACTTGAAAAAACATTTGCTTTTGATCGGAAAGTTCCGCGAGAAAACGTCTACTCAATTGACACTCCCCCTCCGACTGTTAGCGGTGCTTTGCATGTTGGACACGTGTTTTCTTATACCCATACTGATTTAATTGCGCGATTTCAACGCATGAATGGAAAGTCCGTTTTTTACCCAATTGGTTGGGACGATAACGGATTACCTACCGAACGTCGGGTACAAAATTATTTTGCAGTTCGGTGCGATCCTTCATTGCCCTATCAGTCTAATTACCAACCACCTACCGGTGAGAGCGAACAGCAAATACCGATCTCGCGTAAAAACTTTGTTGAACTTTGCGAGCTTTTGACATCAGAAGATGAAAAAGCGTTTGAGGATCTTTTTCAAAATTTAGGCTTGTCTATTGATTGGGATTACACCTACCAAACCATCGATACCAAAGCTCGCGTTACTTCGCAAAGAGCTTTTTTAAGAAACTTGGCAAGAGGTGAGGCATATCAAATTCAGGCACCAACGCTTTGGGATGTAACTTTTAAAACAGCCGTTGCCCAAGCTGAATTAGAAGACAGAGAGCGGCCCGGTGCTTATCATCGAATTCGATTTAAAAAACCAGACAATTCATTTGTAGAAATTGAAACAACTCGCCCAGAATTACTTCCGGCGTGCGTAGCGCTAGTTGCTCACCCTGATGACGATCGCTATAAATCACTTTTTGGTACCACTGTGACCACGCCATTATTTGGTGTCTCAGTACCGGTAGTTGCTCATACCCTTGCTGATCCTGAAAAAGGAAGTGGCATTGCGATGATTTGTACTTTTGGTGATTTAACGGACGTTACTTGGTGGCGTGAATTTAACTTACCTACTCGCCCAATTATTGGCTGGGATGGAAGAGTCCTCAACGAATGCCCCGAGTGGATCCAAACCGCTGAAGCAAAAAAACATTGGCAAGCACTTTCAAATAAAACTGCACATACCGCAAAAGAAACTATCGCTGATCTATTAAAAACTTCTGGGGATTTAATCGGCGAAATAAGACCAATCACTCACCCCGTTAAGTTTTTTGAAAAAGGTGATAAACCTTTAGAGATCATGACTACCCGCCAGTGGTACATAAAAAATGGCGGTAGAGATTCGCAGTTGCGAAGTGCACTCTTAAAGCGCGGCAAAGAACTAAATTGGCACCCCGAATATATGCGCGTTAGATATGAAAATTGGGTTGAAGGTCTCAATGGGGATTGGCTAATTAGTAGACAGAGATTTTTTGGAGTTCCGCTTCCGCTTTGGTACCGACTTGATGAACAAGGTAATCCTAATTACCAAGAAATCTTGCTACCCGACGAAACGCAATTACCTGTCGATCCGCAAAGTGATGTTCCAGTTGGCTTTACTGAATCAGATAGAAATCAGCCGAATGGCTTTATTGGTGATCCGGACGTAATGGATACATGGGCAACTTCTTCGCTCTCTCCGCAAATTGCCGCAAAATGGGAATTGGATCAAGAATTATTTGAAAAAGTATTTCCGATGAATTTACGTCCGCAATCACACGAAATTATTCGAACTTGGTTGTTTTCTAGTGTGGTCAGAGCAAATAGCGAACATAACTCATTACCTTGGTTTGATGTAGCAATCAGCGGGTGGATTTTGGATCCTGATCGTAAAAAAATGAGTAAATCCAAAGGCAATGTAGTAACTCCAATGAATTTATTAGAAGAGTATGGCTCTGATGCAGTTCGCTATTGGGCAGCGATGGGCCGCCCTGGCACAGATACTGCCTTCGATACCGGCCAAATGAAAATAGGCAGAAGGCTAGCCATCAAATTACTTAATGCCAGTAAATTTGGTTTAACGCTTGGTGCCACTACTGATTACCAAAAAATAACTAACCCACTTGATCAATCAATGTTGGCACAATTAGAAATTGTTATTACTAATGCCACAAACGCCTTTGAAAAATATGACTACACCAAAGCGCTGGAGTCAATCGAATCGTTTTTCTGGAATTTTACCGATGACTACCTAGAGTTAATTAAAGAAAGAGTTTATGGTGCGCAGGGCGAAACAGCGGCCGCTAGCGCTAAGGCCAGTTTGGGGCTAGCCCTATCAATCTTGCATCGCTTGTTTGCACCATTTTTACCGTTTGTTACTGAAGAGATTTGGTCGTGGTGGCAGCGCGGGTCAATTCATATTGCAACTTGGCCAAAAGTAAATGAGTTAACAGCTTTTGCAAGTAATCCAAAATTGTTGACAAATGTGAGCGAAGTCTTAATGGAAATCAGAAAAGCAAAAACTAACGCTCAGCAATCTATGCGAGCAGAGGTTTCTAACGTGAAGGTTTCAGCTAGTGATGAGACATTACAAAATCTTGCTGCTGCTAAATCTGATCTTTTTGCCGCTGGTCGAATCCAAAATTTAGAAACAAGTAAAGCAAGTGAGCTTAAGGTTGAAGTTACTTTAGCTTAAGCGGATTTTTCTTTTAGATCAGGTTTCGGCCGAGGTAACATCGTAGGATTAACATTTTTTAACACAGTGTCGCGATTGATGATTACCTTGCCAATATCGTCTCGACTTGGAACGTCATACATTACATTCATCAATACTTCTTCTAAAATGGCTCTCAAGCCACGTGCACCAGTGCCGCGCGCATGGGCTTGTTCTGCAACCGCTTGCAGTGCATCAGGAGCAATCTCTAGTTGAACATCATCTAATTCAAATAATTTTTGGTATTGGCGAACTAAAGCATTTTTGGGTTCAGTCAGCACTTCAATTAATGCCGCTTCGTCTAATGCGGTGACACTAGTAATTACTGGGAGTCTGCCGATAAATTCTGGAATCATTCCAAAACGTAACAAATCTTCTGGCATTACTCTGCCAAAAATATCACCAGGATTGGTATCTATCTCTTGTTCAAAATCTGAAGTAAAGCCGAGGGATTTCTTTCCGATGCGACCTTCAATTATTTTATCTAGACCCGCGAAGGCCCCTCCAACGATGAACAAAACATTGGAAGTATCAATTTGAATAAACTCCTGATGTGGATGCTTTCTACCACCTTGTGGTGGCACTGAGGCAACTGTTCCTTCTAAAATTTTGAGCAATGCTTGTTGAACACCTTCGCCAGAAACATCGCGCGTGATCGATGGGTTTTCTGATTTTCTAGCAATCTTGTCTATTTCATCTATATAAATAATTCCGGTTTCTGCTTTTTTAACATCAAAATCAGCAGCTTGAATTAGTTTGAGCAAAATATTTTCAACATCTTCGCCAACATATCCCGCTTCAGTAAGCGCGGTAGCATCTGCAATTGCAAAAGGTACATTTAATAGTCTTGCCAAAGTCTGTGCTAATAATGTTTTGCCCGAGCCAGTAGGGCCCAAAAGTAAGATATTTGATTTTGCCAACTCCACTGCTTCGTCTTTTGGCTTTTCTGACGCACCAGCTTGAATCCGTTTGTAATGGTTATAAACCGCGACACTCAAAGATTTTTTTGCATGATCTTGACCAATTACATATGAATCTAAAAATTTAAATATTTCATGTGGTTTAGGAAGTTTTTCAAATGGCAAATCAGCGGTGTCTTGTAATTCTTCTTCAATTATTTCGTTGCATAAATCAATGCACTCATCACAAATATAAACGCCAGGGCCAGCAATTAACTTCTTAACTTGCTTTTGACTCTTACCGCAAAAAGAGCACTTAAGTAAATCGGCTCCTTCTGTAGTGCGTGCCATTAGACCTCCGAATTTAATTTGTCAAAAAGAGACGCTACCGTCTACCAAGGACAATTCTTTGACAATAACTAACTAAATAAAGGTGTGTTCACTAGTAGAGAACTACGCTTTTTTAGTTTTACGAGATTCGATTACCTGATCGATAATTCCATACTCTTTTGCTTGTTCTGCAGTAAGTATTTTGTCTCGTTCGATATCTTTTTGAACCTGTTCAATGCTTCTACCAGAATGCAATGCCAAGATGCCTTCCATTTCACTTCGCATTCGCAAAATCTCATTAGCTTGAATTTCAATATCAGAACCTTGACCGCCACCTTCGGTGTATGGCTGATGAATTAAAACTCGTGCGTGTGGCAGCGCAAATCGTTTACCTGCGGTACCGGCTGCTAACAAAAGTGCGGCTGCACTAGCTGCTTGGCCTAAACAAATAGTTTGAATGTCAGGCTTCACAAATTGCATCGTGTCGTAAATTGCTGTCATCGCTGTATATGAGCCACCAGGTGAATTAATGTACATAGAAATATCACGATCAGGATCAAGCGATTCGAGTACCAACAATTGCGCCATCACATCATCGGCTGAGGCATCGTCAATCTGTACCCCTAGAAAAATAATTCTTTCTTCAAATAGTTTTGTGTAAGGGTTATGAACCCGCTCTCCGTTTGCGGTGCGCTCTCTAAATTCTGGAAGAATATATCTACTTTGTGGCTGGATTAAATTCATGAGCGAGTACCACCGTGTCCTGTCACATCTTGAGCATTTCTTACAACCTTGTCAACAAATCCATAATCTTTAGCTTCATCGGCAGTAAACCAACGATCACGATCTGAATCCGCTTCAATTGTTGTTAAATCTTGTCCAGTATGTTCAGCGATCAAATGTGCCATTTGCTTTTTAATATGAAGCATTTGCTCTGCTTGAATCTTAATGTCAGACGCAGTACCACCAATTCCGCCAGAAGGTTGGTGCATCATTATGCGAGCATGCGGAAGCGCGTAGCGCTTTCCTTTTGCACCCGCTGATAATAAAAATTGACCCATCGAAGCGGCTAGTCCCATCGCAACCGTAGCCACATCATTTGGAATGTATTGCATGGTGTCATAAATTGCCATGCCAGCTGTGACCGATCCCCCGGGTGAATTTATATATAAGTAAATATCTTTCTCAGGATCTTCTGCCGCGAGCACCAACATTTGTGCTGTGAGCAAATTCGCAACTGAATCTTCAACTGGTGTACCTAAAAAAATAATTCGCTCTTTTAATAAACGTTGAAAGATTTGGTCATCATAAGCATTCGGTGCTGATGACGTCCTTAATTCAGGAATTTCGCTCACTCTTTACTCCTTGTTATTCGCAAATCAACCCTAATGCCAAAAAAGACCTTTGGCTGGCCGAGTTACCCCTTGTTCGCTGCAAGCAAACTGACTACTCGGCTTCTGCTACTGGCTGGGTGGTTTTAGAGATATCAATCTTGTTGCCTTTGCTATCTACTATTTCCGCCTTTTGCACAACCAACGAAAGTGCCTTACCGCGACGAACTTCGCTCAAGGCAAAGGTTAGTTCGCCACTTCGCGCCAAACTATTAGCGAAATCTTGCGGAGACATTTGATAGCGGGCCGCATTTTGGTAAATCCAGGTAGATAATTCTGCATCGCTAACGTCAATCTCAGTCTCTTCGGCAATCCGGTCAAAGATAAATTGAGTTCTTAGAGATTTACGTGTGTTTTCTTCAACTTCAGATTTATGTGATTCATCCCCATGGTTATCTGAGAAATGTCCTTCTACTTCAGCTTTTATCACGTTTTCTGGTAGCGGTACATCCTTTATGGCAGCAACCAATTGCTCAACGGCCTTATCGCGTGCTTGGTAGGTGACATCAATCAACTTGGTTTGCTCAACTCTTTTTTTGAGATCTGCATTTAATTCTTTCAAGGTGTCAAATTCGCTTGCTAGCTTGGCGAACTCATCATCAGCTTTCGGTAAAATACGCTCCTTTACGCTGACTACTGCTATGGCAAGATTTACGGTTTTACCTTGATGCGGACCCTCTTCAGGTTGAAATTCATGCGCCACTGTTTCACCAGCTTTTTTACCAATAAGTAATTCATCCGCTCCCGGCACTAATCCATCGCTGCCCAGGGCATAACTCAATCCCTTTCCGGTATAACCCGGCACTTCTTCCGCGTCAATTGTTCCCGCAATGTCCAAAATCAAAACATCATCATTTTTTGAGGCTCGCTCAACATCGCTTAGCGTTGCAAAGCGACTTAGCAATGCTTTTAGTTCTTTTTCGACATCTTCGTCAGTGACAACTACTTCATCAACCGTGATTGAAATACCTTCATACTTTGGAAGGTCAAATTCTGGCCTTACGTCGACTTCAGCAGTAAACGATACTTTTTCGTTGTCGACAACTTCATTTACATCAACTTCTGGTCTACCTACTGGATATATTTTGTTTTCTTTTACGGCTTCGGCATATGCCCGCGGGACCAAGTCATTTATCGCTTCTTCTAGTACCGCCGGACGACCAACTCGTTGATCAATAATTGCTGCGGGTACTTTGCCTTTTCGAAAACCTGGAATAGAGATTTGAGAAGCAATCTTTTTGTACGCCGAATCAAGATTTGGTTTTAAGTCCGCAAACGGAACTTCAACTTTTAATTTAACTCTTGTTTCTGAAACATTTTCGACGGTACTTTTCACGTAAACAAATGCTCCTATTTTTTGGTCGGGGCGGGGAGATTTGAACTCCCGATCTCCTGCTCCCAAAGCAGGC
>CAZXCT010000002.1:11924-51184 GCA_964639395.1 uncultured Bifidobacterium sp. | reverse complement strand
TCCTGCGCCCTGGTTATGTATTACTGGAACAAACGGAAAAACCACCGCTACTTTCATGTTAGCTAGTATTTTGCAAACCAGTGGCCTTAAAGTTGCCGCAGTCGGAAACATTGGTGAGTCAATCGTCAGCGCAATGATGGACCCAGATCCAGCACAAGTTTTAGCGGTTGAAGTTGGTGCGCCACAATTACCTTTTGTATATTCGATGGCACCTACCGCGGCGGCGGTTTTGAATTTGGCGCAAGATCACTTGGATTTTTTTGATGGTTACGAAAACTATCGGGATGCGAAAGCAAAGATCTATCACAACACTCAGCTTGCTTGTGTTTATAACGTCGATGACCCAGTTACTGAAAAAATGGTAGAAGCGGCCGAGGTGCAGCCGGGGGCGAGAGCGATTGGTTTTACCTTGGGAGCCCCTAGCGTTTCGATGCTAGGCGTAATTGATGATGTGTTGGTAGATCGTGCCTTCATCGAGAACCGCAAAGATTACGGACAAGAATTAGCAAGTTTTTCAGACATACAACCATTTGCACCACACAATGTTGCAAACGCCTTAGCGGCAGCGGCATTGGCGAGATCTATTGGAGTTGAGCCACAAATGGTGCGGGACGGGTTACGAAGCTTTCAGGCAGCGCCTCACCGAATATCTTTCGTTAGAGAAATAAATGAAATACGTTTTATTGATGACTCAAAGGCGACTAACACCCATGCAGCTGACGCTTCATTGAGTGCCTATCAAAGTGTTGTATGGATAGCAGGCGGGCTAGCTAAAGGTCAAGACTTTACCGAGTTAATTAAAAAACATAGCGGTAGATTCAGAGCCGTTGTGTTACTTGGTCAAGATAGAGATTTAATTCGCGAAAGTATAGTTAAGTACTCTAGTGATACACCTATTTTTGAAGTAGAAGAAAATGACCAAGCCGCTATGGCTTTAGTTGTTGAAAAGGCATTTGCGGCAGCAAGGCCAAACGATGTAGTTTTGCTGGCTCCGGGTTGCGCATCGTGGGATATGTTTAAAGACTATAAACACCGCGGAACTGCCTTTGCTGATGCGGTGCGAAAGCTGACATGAGTAAAACAAAGCAAAAAATAACTTTTCTCAATATCTACTATGCAACACTAATCTCTTCTATGTCACTTTTAGCCATAGGTTTAATTATGGTGCTGTCTGCCTCTACTTCAATATCGTTTAACCAAACAGGTAATCAATATGAAATAGCGCTAAAGCAGTTACTTTTTGCGGCTATTGGCTTGTCGTTGATGTATATAACCTCAAAACTTCCGGTGACGTTTTTTATTAGATGGTCAAACCTGCTGATTTTTTCTGCCTTTGTTTTGTTGCTATTGGTTTTGATACCTGGCATCGGGGTAGCGGTAGCCGGTCAGCGAAATTGGATCGACCTATTTGGACCCTTCAGACTTCAGCCGAGTGAATTTGCCAAATTAGCATTTATTATTTGGGCTGCTGCAATATTAGGTAAAAAAAGTAAAACGGCAGTTTTAACTTGGGGGCAATTACTGTATCCGGTCTATTGGGTCGGAATGGCGATTGCGGTACTTGTGCTTGCGCAAGGAGATATTGGTACAGCCATCATTATTGTGCCGATAGTTTTGGCAGTTTATTTTGCGCTGGGCGCTCCGTTAGTTTTAAATTTGGTGAATTTTTTACTAGGAGTAGTTGCGATTGCGGTACTTTCAATTCAGGCGCCGTATCGAATGGCACGCTGGATCGCTTGGTTAGATCCGGAAGCAGATCCGGAAGGTGCTGGCTGGCAAATTATTCAAGGTAAATATGCGCTAGCAGAGGGTGGATTGTTTGGGTTAGGACTTGGCGCCTCTAAACAAAAGTGGGGATGGTTACCAGCTGCTCATACTGATTTTATTTTTGCAGTAGTAGGGGAAGAGCTCGGATTGATCGGAACTTTTCTAATTTTATTTTTAATTGCTACCTTAACAATTGCTTTACTGCATTTAGCTCGAAAAACAAGTAATAATTTCACAAGATTAGTTGCAGCTGGCGTTGCGGGTTGGTTCTTATTTCAATCTCTTATTAACCTAGGTGGAGTTCTTGGTATTTTGCCAATTACTGGGGTACCACTGCCACTTGTTTCTTATGGCGGTTCTTCTTTGATTTTTGTGTTAGTTGCAATAGGAGTAATCTTGAGCTGTTTAAGAAGTGAACCTGAACTCAAGCAGCACTTTAAATCTAAAAAAGTGAAGGCATAGTGAATATTGCGCTGGCGGCTGGGGGAACAGCTGGCCACATCGAACCTGCCTTGGCAACCGCACGAGCAATTAAAGCTATTGATGAACAAGTGAATATATTTTTAATCGGAACGCCAACCGGGCTAGAGGCCACCTTGGTACCTAATACAGAATTTGGCTTAGCGACGATCTCGGCAAAGGCGTTTCCTAGAAGAATAAATTTAAGTGCTGTAACTTTTATAATTAGTTTAATTAGGTCAAGTTATCAAGCATATAAAATCCTTAAAAACAATAAAGTGGATTTAGTAGTTGGTTTTGGCGCATATGTTTCGTTTTCTGTTTATGTGGCTGCTAGAAAATTACGTATACCAGTAATAATTCATGAGGGTAATGCAAAAGCAGGGATCGCAAATAGATTTTTTGCCAAAAAAGCTAATTTGGTTTATCAATGCTTTGATAATTCACTGCCGTCGGCAATCACAATTGGCATGCCACTGCGTGAGGCGATAGTTAATTTTGACCCCGTCGCTAGTAGAGCTGAGGCCTTAGCAAAGTTTAAATTAGATCCAAATAAGAAAACAATTTTAGTTTTTGGTGGCTCACAAGGAGCAGTGAAAATAAATAGTGCTTTATATGAAATTATTGGTTTAGTGACGGCAGCTGGATTTCAAGTATTGCATTCAGTTGGTCCAAATAAACCATTTGAAAAATCATTCGATATTGATCCTAATTATCATCCATTCTCATACATTGATCAGATGGAGCTGGCATATGCGGTGGCTGATTTAGTAATTAGTCGATCTGGCGCCATGACCGTTGCTGAAGTTACTGCTCTTGAAAAGGTTGCAATATATATTCCGTTTGCGAGCGGAAACGGCGAACAGTCAGTAAATATTAAAGAGATTGTTGAAAATGGTGGTGCTTTTCTAGTTAATGATCATGAGTTATCAGGTGAGAAACTTTTCGCACTAATAAAAGAAATATTTGCCTCACCGCAAAGATTTAATCAGATGCAGACAGTAAGTAAATCTTATGGACGACGTGAGGCAGCCCAAATTTTGGCTAAATCCGCGTTAGCCTTAGCTAGTAGAAAATCTAATTGAGGCGGGGTGGCTTGAATAAAAAGATTTCACTCGATGACGTGCACATTCTTGGATTAGGGGGTGCGGGAATGAGTGGAATTGCCCGAATACTAATAGCGCAAGGAAAATCAGTTTCTGGATCTGATTTAAAGGATTCGAGAAGACTTAGCGCATTGAAAAATCTTGGAGTAAAAGTATTTATCGGCCACAGTGATGAGAATGTAACTAAAAATAAGTCAATTGTTGCCTCTACCGCCATCAAAGAAACTAACGTCGAAATTCAAAGAGCTAAAGAACTTAACTTGCCGATTTATTCAAGAGCACAAGCCTTGAGTGCAATAACCAGCGATTACCGCACAATTGCCGTGGCGGGAACTCACGGAAAAACTACAACTACCTCGATGGTGACTGTGGCATTGCAGCAGTGTGGGCTAGATCCGTCATTTGTTATCGGAAGTGAGCTAGCAGAGACCGGGGCAAATGCGCATCTTGGCACTGGGGACTTGTTCGTTGTGGAATCAGACGAATCAGATGGATCCTTCTTATGGTTAAACCCCAAAGTAGCAATCGTGACAAACGTTGAACCAGATCATTTAGATTATTGGAAAGACTTTCACAGACTAGAAGCAGCCTTTTTAGAGTTTGTAACCAAGGTTAAAGAAAATAGTGGGTTTGGTGTGATTTGCGTGGATGATTTGGGCGCAAAGAAATTAGCAGCTTTAGCAACTAAATCAATTGACCTAATTACTTACGGTACCCTAGATGCTGATTTGTTAATAACAAATGTTCAACCAAAACTGCCAGGGTATGAGTTCAATTTAAAATTTAAAAATAATGATTTAGGGTTGTTTGAGTTATCGGTGCCGGGAATGCACAACGTACTTAATGCAAGTGCTGCGGTGGCCGCTGGTATTGGACTTGGCTTTGATTTAGAGAAAATAAAGCAAGCTTTAAAAAATTTTACTGGTACTAGAAGAAGGTTTGAGTATCGCGGAAGTGTAAATAAAGTAAGAGTTTTTGATGACTACGCTCATCACCCAACCGAAATCACGGCAACATTAAAAGCCGCGAGAGAGGTGGTTGGCAATGGACGAATAATTGTTGCCTTTCAAGCGCATCATTATTATCGAACCGCCTTATTCAATAAGGAGTTCGGTGAAGCATTAGGTCTAGCAGATATTGCTGTTGTGCTTGAAGTATTTGCCCCAGGGGAAGACCCTATTCCAGGAGCAAGCGGTCAAACCATGGCTTCGTTTGTTCCGTTAGCAAAAGAGAATGTAATTTTTGAACCATCTTGGTCAAAAGTAGCGCAACGATTGGTAACACCTGCGCTACCTAATGACATAATTATGACTTTAGGTGCTGGTGATATCGGAATGCTTACCCCTGAAATATTGCAATTATTAGAACAAAAATTCTCCAGTTAACAAAATATTAAGGAATTCATGACCGCCAGAGGCAAACGATTAATTTTTATCTTGATTGTTTTACTACTAGCCAGCGGGGCAGTGGTTTATAGTCTTTTTTTTTCAAACCTTTTTTTAATCAATAAAGTTACAGTAGCTGGCCTCGGTCGGATAAATGAAGCAGAATTATTACAGCTAGCAGAAATAGAGTTAAATACACCCTTAATTAATCTAGATAGCGTAGCTGTCGCTTCTCAAATATCATCCTTAAAAACAATAAATACTGTTGAGGTGAGAAGGGGCTGGCCGAATACCGTTGCGATAGTAGTAAGCGAACGCGTTCCAATCGCGCTCACTGATTTAGCAGATGGAAGATATTTGGTAGATGAGGACGGAATAGCTTTCACGAGAGCTGGGCCAAATGACGTATATCGATTTGTTACCGCACCAAATAATTCAGCGCGAGGATTAGCAGCGCGCGTAGCTCGAATCTTGCCGGAGTGGTTGATAGGTGAGGTAGCACTAGTAGAGAGCGTAAATGGCGTTAGTGCCACGGTGATCCTAAATTCAGGAAGACGAATCAATTGGGGGGATGAACTAAAACCTGTCGATAAGGCGGCAGTTTTGAGAGTTTTACTTCGCACCGCCACAGGTGATATTGATGTTAGTACGCCAGAAGTGCCGGTAATAAATGTCCCGATTGAGAACTAAAAATCGTTAGTAGCAATATATTTTACTTCTAGATATTCATCAATTCCCTCATAGCCACCTTCGCGGCCGATTCCAGATTGCTTAACTCCACCGAAGGGGGCAGCCGGATCAGAAACTAATCCACGATTTAATCCGACCATGCCGACTTCTAAACTTTGAGAAACCCGTAAACCTCGAGCGACATCTTTAGTGTAAACATAACCAGCCAATCCAAACTCACTCAAATTTGCTAACGCGATTGCTTCAAATTCATCTTTTACTCGCACAACTGCAGCAACTGGCCCGAATATTTCATCTTGCACTATTTGCGCATGTGATGGAACATCACCTAATACGGTTGCCGGAAAGAAACTGCCGGGGCCTTCATTTATTGAGCCACCCGTATGCTGTTTTGCTCCACTTGTAATCGCCGACTTAACCAATAGATCAATTGACTCAACCGCTTTACGATTAACCAGCGGGGCCAAAGTGGTTTGTTCGTCTATCCCGTGGCCAGGTTTAAGTGACTGCATTCGCATTGAAAGTTGTTGTACAAATTTATCGTGTACTGCATCTTGCACAAAGAATCTATTTGCTGCGGTACAGGCCTGACCACCATTTCGCATTTTTGCCAACATCGCTCCATCAACCGCCAAATCAATATCGGCATCATCTAAAATAATGAAAGGAGCGTTACCACCGAGTTCCATTGAGGTATTAAGTACGCGCGCTGCGGCTTGCTGAAGTAACAACTTTCCAACTTGAGTAGAGCCAGTGAACGATAACTTTCTAATTCGGGCATCGCTTAGCGCGGCCTTTGTGAGTTTTGAAGAATTAGTGGTTGGCAAAATTGAACAAACCCCACTTGGCAGTCCGGCTTTAATCAATATTTCACCGATTAAAAGTGCAGTTAAGGGCGTTTCTTGTGCCGGCTTTAAAATCGCGGCGGCACCAGCAGCAATCGCTGGGCCTACTTTTCGAGTGAACATTGCGGCAGGAAAGTTCCATGGGGTAATTAAAAAAGCTACCCCTACCGGCTGGCGCAATGTGATAATTTTGTTTAGTCCACTTGGTGCTGTGCGAAACGAACCGTCGATGCGTACTGCTTCTTCACTAAACCATCTAAAAAATTCAGCGGCATATAAAGTCTCAGCTTTTGCGTCCGCTAAGGTTTTTCCATTTTCTAGTGACATCGTTAAGGCAATATCATCGGCTTGTTTCACCATGAGTTCAAATGCTCTTCTGAGAACTTCAGCCCGCTCTCTTGGGGGCGTCTTTGCCCAAAGTGGTTGCGCCTCGGCAGCAAGCGTTAGCGCAGCAGCTAAATCAGACTCGTTGGCATTGGCGACTTCAGTTAACACCTCACCATTTGCTGGATCATAAACGCAAAATTTAGGATCACTTCCGGCAATAAATTGGTTTCCGATTAAAAGACCGGTAGGGATACGCGAGAGTAGTTCTTGCGTTCTAGTGTTATTTGGATTGGCAACTGAATGGGGAAGTGTGGTACTCATAAGTAAATACTATTCATAGCCAATTTAAAACGGAACGTCATCAGGTGAATCGGCAGCTTCACCCATTGTGGCAATCAATCCCAAAGCCCGAGCGATCTGACCGGACTCAGCGGTAGCGTTCGCTTGACCCAAAATTTCGCCAGTCGCCACGTCCACTTTGACCCCATCAATCTCAACCATTCTCAACTGCGTGTCAGCAAATTCGCACCATTGCGAGTAGGCGCACCACTGACAGGGAGGATTTTGACTTGGAATGAACGCTTTGTCTTCAATCCAACGATCCGCTTGCTGGGCAAGTTTCTTCCAAGCCGAAGTTGTGATTTCACTGTCGGAAATATCGAACTTAATAACTTGCACATCTTCTTTTGTAACTATTTCTAATTCAACTCTTCTTTTCGCAAGTTCGTTCCAAGCAGGTTTTAAGTTTGGCAAGTTTTTAACTCGTGACATTAAAACAATTGCCAATGAAATCTGCGAATACATATCTAGATAGGCATCCAAAGATAGCTCTAGTTTTTTATCGGTAGTTTTGACCTCACGCCATACCAAGGTGTTTTTATCGGTGTAAAGCAAGTCCGGCCTTGTGCCTACCAGTACCCAGGCGTCAGAATCCATTACCCACATATCAACTTCATGGACAGATTCAGAATCATTTTTAATGGGACATGCCTTTAGGTGCTGCTTCAAATATTCATTGGTTGCCTCAACTTGCAACTGCGTCCAATTTAAAATTTGAGAAATTGATTCATTGTTAACATCTGGTGAAATATCAGACTTACTACACTTTATATTTCTGGAATGAGCCTGTTCAAGCCATTCATGTATCAGCATTCCGCGCTCTTGAGCAGCGGTACTCAGTTTTGGTACAGCATGCAATGCCAATTCATGTTGTAAAAAATAGGCATGATTACACCTTAGATAGGAATTTAATTTTGAAGGAGAAAAACTTTTTGGGCGATCCGCCCGATTAATTACGCCAAGCACACCAGCTTTAGTAGGAAGCGATGGGCAAACAGTTTGCGCTTTGCACTTAAGGCAATCAGTAGATACTTTTTGTTGCCCGCCGGCTAAACGCTTTTCGATCTCTTGGAATAAATCATCTTCATCAAAAATAACATCTGAGACTAGTGAATCGTAGATCAACTTTTGCGAGCCATCTAGCACTGCCAGCTCCCGTATTCGAACTCGAGTGGGGGTCGGCCAAATATTGTTAATTTTTTCAGTAGGGGTGGCGTAATCAATTCCACTGTTAGCTTGACCATGAACCAAAATCTTTAAAATGCTCTTGAGTCGATTTGGATCTAGCTCCGACTTGCCCGCTGAATGTATTTTGAGAATTCTAAATTCGCGCAATGAGTAATCTTCAGACGCAAGAAATATACCCCAGGCAAATAACTCGACTGGCGTAGCCGCATCAGCAAAATACATCGGATCAATTAGCTGCTTCAACTCGCTATCGGTTGACTCTGCGTTTGCGTCCTGCCAGGCTTTAGCAAAACCAGCGATGGCATCATCTATCCATTTGATTGTGGCGGGATGTATCTGTGATTTAGTTTGTTTAATTATATTTTTATAATCTGTAGCAACGAAATCTGCTGCTTCGTCGCTATTAAAATTTAATCCTTTTGCGTTTAAGCTGGCTACATAAATATCTTTCACTAGGGCGAGTGGAAAGCTATGAAATTGCTCTTTACTTGCTGGAGCGTAGCTATTTGTTACTTTAGTATTTGGTCTTGATTTTAATGCAAAATTATCTAAACATACTCGCTCGCTGGACACACCAATTTGAGTTGCGCTCAATCTAATGAAGTCACCTGGCTTGTGAACAAAGCTGGGATGCCAAGGGGGAACAGAAATTTGATTACTATTCAAAAGGAAGACCCGTCTCAGTTTGAGAGTTCGTCCTTAAACGTTTTTCTAATTTAAGTGAGGTGAGTGCTTGATTTGACTGATCTGATCCGGGGGTAGCCGCGGCTTCATTTTTTGCGGGACATACCGGAGCAAAAGCGCAGTATCTGCAAAGCGGTCCGGTTTTAGCAATCCACTCTTTGCGAACTAGGGCAGATTCCATTTCTGATCGCGCGTTCACTAAATCAACCAATGCCCGATCGAGTGCTTGCGGATAGGTGGGGCGGATAACTCTTTCAGCTGAGCCCAGATAAATTAACTCAACTTCATCTACTTTCTCACCTTGTAGCTGTAGGCCAGCGGCATAAAGCATCACCTGTCGCAGCGTCTCAGGTAAATATTTTGCATCAGGTTTTTTCGATGTTTTATAGTCACTGATTCGCACAACGGGTTTGCGAGTGATTCTGTCAAGTCTTCCATAAAGTTTGACGTCTTTAACTATCGCACTTACGGGTCTCTCGAGATCTTCATGAGTAACTTCTATTTTTGCTGGATCTTCTAGCTTGAAGTAGTTTGTTAAAGAATCAGCACTTTTAAATTTTAATTCAGAAATGGCGCTAGCAGTTAGCCAAGATTGATTAACCGAGATTGAGGTGGCGCCAACTTCTCGCAACAAATCCCAGGCAATATCTCGATTTCTTTCTGGAGCAGGAAGTTTTAATAAATTCTCTAAAACATCATGAACTAGACTTCCGGCAATTTGCGCCAGTTGGGGTGGTTCGCGCCATCCGGCAACAGATGAGAACCAATAACTTAATTGACACTTTTCAAATGTGCTTAATTGGCTAGGCGAGAGATGTGCTGGCAAGGCAGACCCAACATCTTCGACGGCAACTGCCAATTCAACCATGAAAATAGTATCCTTTCAGATACTGCGATTACTAGTAACCTACAGCGGAAGTTCTTATAAAGCCTTGACCGCAGCAATAGTTTTTGTAATAGATTCTTTGGCATCGCCAAATAGCAGCGTAGTTTTATCGTTGAATAACAATTCGTTTTCGATTCCAGCAAATCCAGGTCTCATTGATCGCTTCATAAAGACAACCTGCGTTGCTTGATCTACATTTAATATAGGCATGCCGTAGATCGGGGAAGTGGCATCACTTCTTGCCGCCGGATTAACTACATCGTTAGCGCCAACTACCAAAGCTACATCAGTAGAAGCAAAATCAGAATTTATCTCGTCCATTTCTTTTAATTGCTCATAAGGCACATCTGCCTCTGCTAGTAAGACATTCATGTGGCCGGGCATTCGTCCAGCAACAGGGTGAATTGCATATTGCACTTCTATTCCTTTTGCTATTAGCAATTCAACTAATTCACGAAGTGATTGTTGTGCTTGCGCTACAGCTAGCCCGTATCCTGGAACAATTATTACGCGCGAAGCGTAGGCCAACATAATTGCAATGTCATTAGGCTGAGCAGATTTGACGGCGCGGTCTTCTGAGCTACTTACAACGCTTTGTGCGGTTGCGGTAAAAGCTCCAAACAATGTGTTGGTAAGTGGCCTGCCCATTGCTTGTGCCATCAGTTGTGTCAATAAGGTTCCTGATGCGCCTACTAGCGTTCCGCCGATGAGCAGCAAAACGTTTCCAAGCACGTAACCCATACCAGCTACAGACAAACCCGTGAAGGCGTTTAGCAAACTAATTACAATCGGCACATCTGCGCCGCCGACGGGCAAGACAAACAGCACACCTAGTACTAGTGACAAAATCGCCAGCGTCCACATCATCCAAACTTGTGGCGAGTAAATCAAATACATCGCAAAAAATACGTTTGCTAGGGCAACACCGATCGTAATAAATCTTCCTAAGGGGATAATTACTGGACGTGAAGTCATCAATTCTTGAAGTTTTAAAAATGTAACAATTGAGCCAGTAAAAGCCACCCCACCGATAATTATCGTTAGCACCGTCGCGATTAGCGAGATGGGTGATGAAAATATTGATCCAGTTAAAAATTCAATTAAGGCAACCGCCATGGCGGCTCCGCCACCAGCACCATTAAATAGTGCAACCATTTGCGGCATTTGCGTCATTTGAACTTTTTTCGCGGCGATATATCCTAAAATTGATCCCACGGCGATAGAGACCAAAATAATTTCTGCGTTGGCAACTTCATTGATAGCAAAAAAGACAACTACGGTGGCAACGACAGCGCCAATAGCACCAATTCGGTTACCGAGTCGAGCAGTTTTAGGCCCTGCTAGCGCTTTTAACGCCAAGATAAAAGCAACCGCGGCAACTAAATTTACTATTTCTGTCCAGACGGGAGAATTCATGATTTATCTTCTGCCTTCTTTTTTGGCTTAAATAAATCCAACATTCGATCTGTTACAACAAATCCACCCACCATATTTATTGCAGAAAGCACAATTGCAATGGCGCCGATAGTTAATTCAACCGCACCTGATGCATGAGAGGTGACGATTATCGCTCCAACCAAGATGATTCCATGAATCGCGTTGGCTCCACTCATCAATGGTGTGTGCAAAACTGTCGAGACTTTCGAAACCACTTCATATCCAACAAAAATACTCAAGATAAAAATAGTTAAAAGGGCTAATTGATCCATTTATTTTGACTCCGCTGTTAATTCTTGCCGAAGAAAATCATTTACTACTTCGCCCTGCGCCACTAGGGCAGCACCCTTGATCACTTCGTCATTCATATCAAGATTGAGCGCATTTTCTTTTACGCAGAATCCCAACATCGCGACGATATTTCCAGAATACAAAAATGAGGCATCAGGACTCATTTGACTTGCAATGTTTGCGCCGCCCCAAATGGTGACCCCAAAATAAGAAATAGTTTCGCCGGTTTTAGTTCCTTCGACATTTCCACCACTTTCTGCGGCCATATCGGCAACTACACTTCCGGCGCGCATCGTCTTTAACATTTCTGCGCTAACCAGTCGTGGCGCGGGCCTGCCTGGCACCATCGCAGTTGTAACTAAAACATCGCTAGCGGTTATATAAGGTGTTAACAATTCTTGTTGCAACTTGGATCGTTCTTCATTTAACTCTCTGGCGTAACCGCCTGAGCCCTCTAATGGTGGTAAATCTAATTCAATAAAAGTTGCTCCTACTGATTTTACTTCGTCTTTAGAGGCAACTCGCACGTCATATCCGAAGACGACTGCTCCCAACTTTTTAGCCACACTCATAACCTGCAATCCTGCTACACCTGCACCAAGTACTAAAACTTTTGCGGGTCTGATCGTTCCAGAAGCTGTCATCACTAGCGGGAACATTCTTTGACTCAGACTTGAGGCCTTCAACATTGTGTGATAGCCGGCAACGGTTGCTTGTGAAGTTAGTGCGTCTGCCGCCTGCGCTCTTGAGATTCGGGGTAGAAAATCGAATGACAAGATAGTTGCTTTTTGATTGATAATTGCTTTTAGACTTTCTAAATCTCTTTTAGCCTGCGCAAAAGAAATTAGCACCGTAGCGGGTTTGAGACTTTTTATTAAACTGACTTCTAAAGGATTTACACTTACCACCACATCCGCGGCCGCCAGTGATTGATTCAGGTCAGAAATAATTTTTGCACCGACCGCTAAATAGGCCTGATCTTCACTTAAACTGGAAACTCCAGCACCGGACTCTACTTCTACTTCAAACCCTAATTTGATGAGCTTGGAAATTACTTCTGGAACTACCGCAACGCGTTTTTCACCTGGCTTGGTTTCTTTAACCACTACGAGTTTCATAAAAAGTTTACTGCCCCTTGAACGTTGCTTGCCCCTACCTTAACCGCAAGATTATTAAACGCATTCGCTTGTGGATGGTGGGACAATGGTATTTCGCATCACTATATATATAGAAATAATTATCGAGACACGCCGACAGGCTTGCTTGCAAATGATTCGGCCATTACATAGGTTCTGTCCGCCAAAATGTGTGAAAAAGTTTAAGGCTCAAGTAAAGGTTTAGATTTAACAAAGGGGCATGGGCGTGGTCGCACCGCAAAATTATTTAGCGGTTATCAAAGTTGTGGGTATTGGTGGTGGCGGTGTCAACGCTATTAATCGAATGATTGAAGTAGGCGTAAAAGGTGTCGAATTTGTCGCGATAAATACTGATGCGCAAGCGCTATTAATGAGCGACGCAGACGTAAAGCTAGATATTGGTAGGGAATTGACACGTGGGCTTGGTGCTGGTGCTGACCCAACAGTGGGTCGACAAGCAGCAGAAGATCACAGCGAAGAATTAAGTGACGTACTCCGTGGGGCTGACATGGTATTTGTCACGGCCGGGGAAGGTGGCGGCACCGGCACAGGTGGTGCACCGGTTGTCGCAAGAATTGCCCGCGAACAAGGGGCTTTGACGATTGGTGTTGTTACCAAACCATTTAATTTTGAAGGTCAGCGCAGAATTGGTCAAGCAGAAATTGGAGTAGAAGCGCTTCGAAAAGAAGTTGACACTTTAATTGTCATTCCAAATGATCGGCTATTGAGTCTTTCAGATAAAAACATTTCAATGCTAGACGCATTTAAGCAAGCCGATCACGTGCTATTACAGGGCGTAAGTGGCATCACAGATTTAATTACCACCCCAGGATTAATTAATCTCGACTTCGCAGATGTTCGAAGTGTGATGAAAGGTGCGGGAAGCGCCTTAATGGGTATTGGTATGGCACGTGGCGAGAACAGAGCAGCCGAGGCAGCACGTAATGCGATTGCCAGTCCGCTACTTGAAGCCAGTATCGATGGAGCAAAAGGTGTATTGCTGTCTATCGCGGGTGGTTCGGATTTAGGTTTATTTGAAATTAATGAAGCTGCCCGCCTGGTAGCCGATGTGGCACATCCAGAAGCAAATATAATTTTTGGAACAGTTATTGACGACACCTTGGGTGATGAAGTGCGGGTGACGGTAATCGCGGCTGGTTTTGATTCTTACGAACCATCCAATCGGCCTTGGACTCCCACTGGAGCAGCAAACGATAAGTCTGAGGATTCAGAGATTCCAGATTTTGTTAATGCCAACGAAACGACAGGACCGCAACCGGTGATAAAAAATGATTTTGATGCCACCGAAGCGGTTACACCGCGACGAGTGGTTTTTGACGATACGGCTGATGACGAATTAGATATTCCAGACTTTCTTAGATAGTTGTGGGCGAGATCAAGCCACTTTCAAATGGAACATTTGGTGATGCCAGCTGGCTAATTACTTCACGCTGGAATGGTGTGTCAGTTGGGAATTATTACGAAGCAAACTTAGCTATCCATGTTGGTGATGACTCAAACGCGGTGCTACAGAATCGTGAATCACTCGCTTCTCAAATATCGAAAAATGTCGTTTATCCCGTTGCTTGTCACGGGACGGAGTTTGCCCAGGTAGTAGATAAATCTCTTGAGGATATATCTGAGGTAGACGCGCTAATCACTAGCGAAAAAAATATTGCACTCGCAATTTTGAGTGCTGATTGTGCCTCAATTTTAATCTACGCAGAAGAAATTCAACAAATAGCAGCGATTCATGCCGGCTGGCGCGGAATGAATAACGCTATTTTGCCAAAAGTCTTATCGCACTTAATAAACAAAGGTGCAAAGAGTTTCAAAGCAGTAATTGGACCCTCAATATGTGCTAGTTGCTATCGCGTCTCACGTGAGCGATACCTAGAAGTCCAGTCGATGGTGCCAAGCGCAGCTAAAATCACGAGCGAGGGAAAGTACTGTATTGATATACAGGCAGGACTAATTTCACAATTTTTACAATACGAAATTACTCCAGAATTGGTGAATATCTGCACTTTTGAAAATCCAGATGTTTACAGCTACCGGCGCGATGGCATTACCGGGCGATTCGCCAGTGCAATTTGGTTTAATTAGTAGATGAATAGAACTGAAGAATTAGCCGATAATTTAAAACAAATAAATGAGCGGATTGCACAAGCCTGCCAAAACTCTGGTCGCAGCGATTCTGAAGTTACGCTAATTGCCGTTACAAAGACTTATCCACCGCTAGATGTTGACCTATTAGCGAGTTTAGGTGTCAAAAATGTTGGCGAAAACAAGGATCAAGAAGCACGTGAAAAACACCTCGCTGTTAAGAGTCAATTAAATTGGCACTTCGTAGGCCAGTTGCAAACTAATAAAGTTAAATCTGTTGTTAATTACGCAGACTATATTCATTCGGTAGACAGAATTCGTCTTGCAACTGAAATAGATAAGTGGTCAGCAAAAGTGTCCAAAAAAATGAAAATATTTATTCAGGTAGATCTTGGTGGAGATGACCCCAATCGTGGTGGCGTGGTAGGCGAGCAACTATTTGAGCTTGCGGCGGCAGTAACCGCTTTAGCTAATCTGAACCTGGTTGGGTTAATGGCGGTTGCGCCGCTGGGTCAAGCGCCAACCGCAGCCTTCGAAAGGCTCAGTCAGATTCGGGGCGAGTTTGTAAAGAACTACCCCCAAGCCAGCCAGTTGAGCGCGGGGATGAGCGAGGACTTTGAAGAAGCAATCAGTTTTGGTGCGACACACCTTCGAATTGGCTCTTTGTTACTAGGAGTAAGGCCTAGTTTGTTGTAATGTCTCTTCTGTCACATCTGTAACAGAAGTAGCCAAGGGGGGCTAAATGCCTAGCGGAATGCGCAAAATGGCCGTTTATTTAGGTCTGGTTGAAGATAACCGCGATTTCGATGATTATCAAGACGATTTTTCAACTGAGATTCCACGTGTTAATGAAGTGGTTAGTGCTTCGAGTAGGTTTTCGCGTCAACCTATCTCTTATGGGGCAACTGCCTTAGCAGAAAAACGTGAAGTTACACCACAACCACAAAACAGTTTTGAACCTTCGATATCAAGAATCACCACCTTGCATCCTCGCTCTTACAACGAGGCGCGTCGAATTGGTGAAGAGTATCGAATGGGTGTGCCGGTCATTATGAATTTAACTGATTTAGACGACGTCGACGCTAAAAGAATTGTCGATTTTGCGGCGGGATTAGTTTTTGGATTAATGGGATCTATTGAAAAGGTCACCACAAAAGTGTTTCTGCTTTCACCAGCGAATGTGGATTTGGGAGCTGCCGCGCGAGCACAGCTACAAGGCGACGGGTTTTTTAACCAGTCCTGAGCGCTATTGCGCCCCCTAGTCATAAGGTAACCTAAGAGCAATGGGATCAATACTTTATACCGTTCTGTACCTTTACTTTTGGATCATGATTGGTCGATTAGTAATTGATTATGTTCAAATTTTCTCTCGTTCTTGGAGCCCCAGTGGTGGCGTTCTAGTTATAGTTGAAGGAATCTACAGTTTGACTGATCCTCCTCTCAAATTTTTTAGAAGGTTTATACCTCCGTTGCGATTAGGTGCAGTTTCGCTTGATTTAAGTTTTATAGTGGTAATCATCCTGTTGCAAATTGCAATGGGTATAGCTAGAGGGCTTTAAGGTTCAGGAGAAGAGATGGCTTTGCGTCCTTCAGATATAGAAAATGCAAAATTTGATTTACGGCGATTTAAATCTGGATATGACGTTGAACAGGTAGATGCTTTTTTAGATTACCTACAGGCAGAAGTTGCGTCCCTTCAATCGCAGGTTGTCACCTCACAAAGCAGCGCAAGCGTAAGTTCATTAAGCGAAATCTCTGACAAAGACCCAGCAGAAATTCTTGGATTAGCGCAGCAAGCACTAAAGGCCGCCAACTCAGAAGCCGAGCGGGTAGTAAGAGATGCTCGGGCGAGAGCGGCAAGTATCACCTCGACTGTTGAATCTGAAAGAAAAGCTATCGAAGCAGAGGTTAAAAAATTAGAGGCGATTGAAAGCGAGTATCGAAGAAGATTAAAAGACTGGCTGAGCGGAATGTTAGATGATTTACAACATCCTGATCAAATCTCTTCCAGCACCACTAAATCACTTGAAGATTAGTTCGATTTAACAAGCCAGATTGAAAGCTGCAGCTCTTCATCGTTAGCGGTTGGCGCTTGATTTAACTTAGTGGGTAAGAACTCAACCGCCAAAACTTCTTCACAGATTTCTTCTTTGTGTACCGCGAGCGCATTCATTAATTCTTGATTCTCAGACCACAAATTAATTTTGATGCGGTCTGATACCTCAAACCCCGCCAGTTTGCGATTCTCTTGGATAAATCGAATTGCTTCTCTGGCTAATCCCATGCCCTTTAATTCGCTAGTAAGTGCCAAATCTAAAGCCACAGTTGCCGCGTTTGCGCTCGCTACTGCCCAACCAGTACGAGGGGTTTCAGTGATGATCAAATCAGCTAATTCAATTTTAATGCTAGCGCCCGTGATTGACAGAGTAATTTCACCCGAATCTCTAATTTGCTGAATTTGAGGTAGCGATAAGTTTTCTTTAATAAACTGAGCAATGGTACTTGTTTGAGCCCCATAGCGAGTTCCAAGGTTTCTAAAATTTGCTTTAACACTTACATCCACTAAATCAGTTGCTTGCGAGATAGATTGCATTTGCAAAATATTCAATTCTTCAGGTAGGTGCTGCTTAACCTCGGCGGGTACTTGATCCCAGCCCGACGCAGAAATCAAGGCACGGGCGAGTGGTTGACGATTTTTAACCTTACTTTCTGCTCTGGCACTTCTGCCCAGTTCAACTAAATCTCGAACCAGCTGCATTTGCGTTAACAGCGCGTGATCGATTTCTGAATCATCAAACACTGGCCAATTAGCCAGGTGAACTGAGTGGGTTGCCTCGTCTGTGGTTGTGCGAAATAAATCTTGCCAAATCCTTTCAGTGATGAAAGGTATGTAGGGTGCCAAAATTAAAGTGAGTGTTCGCAAGCTCTCGTGCAAAGTTGCTAAGGCATCGGCATCGCCAGCCCAGAATCTTCTTCGACTGCGCCGCACATACCAATTGGAAAGATCATCGACCGCACCTGCCAGCAACTTTCCAGCCTTTTGGGTGTCGAATTCATCCAAGCTTTGTGCAGTCTGATTCGCAACCATTTTTATAAGAGAGAGGATCCATCTGTCTAAACTCGGTCTTTCACTAACCGGATTAGCTTTGGTTAAAAAATCACCATCACTCAAGCGTCCATAAAGTGATAAAAACGAGGCACTGTTGAAAAGAGTCAATAAAACTTTTCTAGTAACTTCACTGATTGCGTTGTGCCCTAAGCGTCGAGATTGCCAGGGCGAACCTGCTGCCAACATAAACCAGCGAACTGAATCAGCACCATGCTCATCCATTAGTGCGATCGGTTCGAGCACGTTGCCTAAGTGCTTGGACATCTTGCGACCCTTTTCGTCGAGAATATGGCCTAGCGCAACAACGTTTTTAAAAGAACTCTCGTCAAAAACTAATGTACCTATCGCCATCAATGTGTAAAACCAGCCACGCGTTTGATCTATTGCTTCACAAATAAAGTCCGCTGGGTAATTGGCTTTAAACTGTTCCGAATTCTTTTGGGGGTATGACATTTGGGCAAAGGGCATTGCGCCTGAGTCGTACCAACAATCAATAACCTCCGGAACACGACTAGCGAGCTCGTTACACGAGGGGCAAGAGATTGTTATTTCATCCACGTAGGGGCGATGTGGATCAATCCCGGTAACATCGCGACTCGCTAACTGACTTAATTCTGCAAGGGAAGAAACAACGGTTTGATGTCCTGCTTCGCAAATCCAGATTGGTAGCGGTGTTCCCCAATAGCGGTTTCTTGAAAGCGCCCAGTCAACATTGTTATTTAGCCAATCACCGAAGCGACCATGTTTTATTGTTTCGGGATACCAGTTAGTTTTTTCATTTTCGCTTAACAGCTTTTCTTTAATGCTAGTAGTTTTTATGTACCAGGCTGGTTGCGCGTAATACATAAGTGGGGTTTTACATCTCCAGCAATGCGGATAAGAGTGCTGGTAGGCAACTTCTTTGTACATAAGATTTCTAGCGATTAGATCTCTAATAATTGTTTTGTCGGCGTCTTTAAAAAACTGACCTTTAATGAGTTCAAATGAATCATCGAATTCGCCATTTGCTAATACTGGATTAATTACTGGAAGGGAGTTTAAGCGACAAGTTTTCATGTCATCAGCCCCGAAGGCAGGGGCGAGGTGCACAATTCCTGAGCCATCGCTGGTATTTACAAAATCTGCCTCAAGAATTGAGTGCAATTTTTCTGAAGTGAATTCTTTAAATTGGTCCAAGGCAAAGGGTGGTTGATAGCGAGAGCCTAAAAGATCTGTACCCTTTAAATCCTTTAAAACGATGTAATCTTCAAGCAAACCGGCGGCAAGATCTTTCGCAATAACAAAATTTTCGTCTTGCACTTGCACGATCTGATATTCAATTTCTCTACCTACGGCAACTGCGGTATTTGCAATTAAAGTCCAAGGCGTAGTAGTCCAAACTATAAGAGAAAGTTCTGAAAACTCTTTTAGTAATTCGCTTTGCGTCAACTTGAATTTTACGTAAATGGAACGATCCACCACATCTTGATAGCCCTGGGCGACTTCATGGTCACTTAATCCAGTGCCACATCTTGGGCAATATGGTGAAACTCTGAAATCTTGTACTAGTAATCCTTTCTTGTGAATCTGCGACAAGGACCACCAAACAGATTCGATGTATTGCGGACTCATCGTCCAATAGGCTTTTTCAAAATCGACCCAATAACCCATTCGATCGGTCATTAGCGTGAAGGCATCAACATGCCGCAGAACGGATTCTCTACAAACTTGGTTGAATTTTGCAACTCCGAACTTTTCAATATCGTTTTTGCCAGTAAAGCCCAACTCTTTTTCAACCGCGAGCTCTACCGGAAGCCCATGACAGTCCCAGCCAGCACGCCGCGGGACTTGGTATCCACGCATCGTGCGGTAGCGCGGAAACACATCTTTAAAAACGCGCGCCTCTACGTGATGTGCCCCTGGTAAACCATTTGCGGTGGGAGGGCCCTCATAGAAAATCCAAGTGGGAGCGTCTGCGCGCATCGCGACTGATTTCTCAAAAATGGAATTCGACTTCCAAAAATCAAGCACCTGATGTTCCAAATTGGTGAGGTCTACTCGAGTACTAATCTCGCGGTACATCTCACCTCCTGTCAAAAATCTAGCCTCCGTCAGCCTACGCGTAGTGTGTCCGTTATGACCTCATCTACCTTTACTTCTCGAAAAACCGTTTTGCTAACGGCGGGCATAGTGGCCTTGGTCGATCAGATTTCAAAGTTTTTTGCGGTGTTAAATCTAGAAAATCGCCCTCGCCTAGTTTTAATCGAGGATTATTTTTTTTCAGGTGCGCCATGGGTAACACTAACTGTGACTAGAAATACCGGAGCAGCGTTTAGTTTTGGAACTAATGCGACTTGGGTGTTCTCACTAATTGCGGTAGTGGTAATTGGTGTAATTTTTCGATTTAGCCTAAAAATTTCAAATAAGTGGTGGTTACTTACGCTGGGTTTGATGATGGGCGGCGCGTTGGGCAACCTAATTGACCGAATATTTCGTGACCCCGGACTCTTTGTCGGTGGAGTGGTTGACTTCGTTGCAGTAGAAAAATTTGCGATATTCAATTTTGCAGATGCAGCAATCACAATTGCAGCAATCGCCATAGTGTTTTTAACTGTATTTAGAGTGGATGAGACTAAGAATAAAAATGGAATATAGAGTTATAGAAGAATTAGTCGACACTAGATTAGATCAGTTTTTGGCATTGGTTTCTGAAGTCTCAAGAAGTAAAGCTGTAGAAATTATAGAATTAGGTCAAGTACAGGTAAACCAAAAAACTCGTGATAAATCCTATCGAGTTCAGCTGGGGGATCTAGTAGACGCAAATCTTGATCTGCCGCGCTCAGAACTTTTAGATATTGCGCCGAAAGCTCCACTAAATATCATCTATCAGGATCTTGATCTAGTTGTGATTGAGAAGCCTAAAGATATTGCAGTTCATGCCAGTGTTGGCTGGAGTGGCGCCACAGTAGTTGCTGGATTGAAAGCTCAAGGGATTATGCCGGCTACCAGTGGGGCAAGCGAGCGGCAAGGAATAGTTCAAAGATTGGATGTTGGGACAACCGGCGTAATGGTTGTGGCGCTTTCAGAATTAGCGTATTCAAAGTTAAAAGATCAATTTCGTTCACGTGAGATTAAAAAGACTTACCATGCGTTAGTGCAAGGCCACCCTGACCCAAGTGAAGGAACCATCGATGCACCATTAGAACGAATGGTGGGGCAGACTCATAAATTTGCCGTACGGGTTGGTGGAAAGCCAAGCGTTACGCATTATCGAACTCTTGAATCTTGGGCGCATGCTTCACTTTTAGAAGTTTCGCTTGAGACAGGTCGGACTCATCAAATTAGAGTCCACATGCAGGCGATAAAGCATCCGTGTGTCGGGGATTCCTTATACGGTGCTGACCCAACTCTTTCAAAAAAATTGGGGTTAGACCGCCAGTGGCTCCACGCTGTGGAGTTATCGTTTATCCATCCGCTCACTTCGGAACAAATGACCTTTAAGTCAGAGTATCCATCCGATCTCGCACACGCTTTAGAGCAATTAAAAGCTTCGTATTAGCGGCTAGACACACGCTAAATTTAAGCTCAGCGAAAAACTTGCAGCGGTTGACTAGTGTTGAGTCATACGGAGTTTTCCGCTAATTTTGATAATCTTTAAGTTTTAGGAGTATTGGGTGTCAAGTTCGGATTTTGTGCATTTACATGTGCACACCGAATACTCAATGCTTGATGGCGCCGCGCGAATCAACGAGTTGATTGATGAAGTAAAAATCCAGAATATGCCAGCAATAGCCATTACTGATCATGGTTACCTATATGGGGTTTATGACTTTTATAAAACTGCAAAAAGTAAGGGCGTTAAACCCATCATCGGCGTGGAAGCTTACTTTGCCCCGCAAGGCAGAAAAGTACGCGCTCCAATTGAATTTGGACAAGGCGTAAGTGATGGAGAGGATGAAGAGTTCGCTGGTAAAGGCAAGGCGGCTTACACCCATATGTCCTTGTGGGCAAAAGACAATCAAGGCTTAAGTAATTTATTTAGAGTTTCATCTCAAGCTAGTTTTGATGGTTATTATCACAAACCCCGAATTGATGAAGATCTTTTAGTGCAATACGGAGCTGGATTAATTGGAACCACCGGTTGTCCATCTGGAGAGGTAAACAGGTGGCTGCAAGCGGGTGAAAACGAAAAGGCATTGCAAGCGGCAGCCAGAATGCAAGAAATATTAGGAAAAGAAAATTATTACGCCGAATTAATGAATCACGGCTTGGCTATCGAGACAAAAACTATGCCCGCATTGCTTGAAATTGCTAAAAAATTAAATTTACCTTTGGTCGCCACGAACGATTTACATTATGTAAAAGCCGAACATGCTCCAATTCATGAGGCACTGCTTTGCATCGGAACTCGAACTACGCTAGACGATCCAAATCGATTTAAATTTGACGCGCAAGACTTCTACTTGAAATCTGCACAGCAAATGCGTGAAATCTGGAAGGAGTTTCCACAAGCTTGTGACAACACACTTTTGATTGCAGAAAAATGTAACATCGAAATTAATGAAGGATCAAACTTGATGCCTTCGTTCGAAGTACCGGAAGGTGAAACAGAAGCCAGCTGGTTAGAGAAAGAAGTTTATTTAGGATTAAAGAAAAGATTTCGCGGTGAAGTGCCAGAGAGCCATCTAAATCAAGCTAAGTATGAACTACAGGTAGTTGAGCAAATGGGTTTTCCTAGTTACTTTCTAGTAGTAGCAGATTTAATTCGGCATGCAAAAGAAAATGGAATACGAGTCGGACCCGGTAGAGGCTCCGTTGGCGGCGCAGTTATTGCTTACGCCTTAGGTATTACAGAATTGGATCCAATAGTTCATGGATTATTATTTGAAAGATTTTTGAATCCAGACCGCATCTCTATGCCAGATATTGACATAGATTTTGACGAGCGGCGACGTACTGAAATGATTAAGTATGCGACTGAGAAGTACGGTTCTGATCACGTTGCGCAAATTGTTACTTACGGAACAATAAAAGCCAAAGCAGCAATAAAAGACGCGGCGAGAGTATTAGGGTTTGCGTTTGCGGTTAGCGACAAAGTCACCAAAGCACTACCGCCAGCAATAATGGGTAAAGATATAACACTCGCTGGTGTTTTTGACAAAAAAGATTCGCGTTACGCAGAAGCCGCTGGATTGCGAGAACTTTATAACAATGACAAAGATGTTAAAAAAATCGTTGACACAGCAAAAGGCTTTGAGGGTCTAAAGCGACAGCCAGGCGTGCATGCGGCTGGGGTGATTTTATGTCGAGTGCCACTGATGGATGTAGTCCCTATGTGGAGACGAGAACAAGATGATTCAATTATCACGCAGTTTGACATGGGTGCATGCGAATCAATGGGCCTATTGAAAATGGATTTTCTAGGGCTGCGAAATTTGACAGTTTTAGACGACGCACTAGCGCTCATTGAGATTCATCAAGGTAAAAAAGTTGTTTTGGAAGATTTAGCGTTGACTGACGAGAAGACTTACCAACTGCTGGCGCGTGGTGAGACCTTAGGAGTATTTCAGTTAGACGGCGGACCAATGCGGTCACTTTTGCGGGCGATGCAACCAGAAGAATTTGAGCACATCAGCGCGGTGTTGGCGTTGTATCGACCGGGGCCAATGGGTGCAGGCGCCCATATAGATTATGCCGATAGAAAAAACAGTCGTAAAGAAGTTGTCGCTATTCATGAAGAGTTAGCGGGGGTACTCGGTGAGATACTAAAAGACACCTATGGGCTGATTGTTTATCAAGAGCAAGTAATGGAAATTGCTCAAAAAGTTGCTAACTATTCATTAGGCGCCGCAGATTTACTACGTAGAGCCATGGGCAAAAAGAAGAAAGAAATTCTTGACAAGGAGTTTATTCCATTTAGAGATGGCATGATCAACAATGGATATTCGGCAGATGCAATAAAGACGCTGTGGGAATTACTAATTCCTTTTTCTGATTATGCTTTTAATAAAGCGCATACCGCTGGCTATGGGTTGGTTTCTTACTGGACTGCCTACTTGAAAGCAAATTTTCCGGCGGAATACATGAGCGCACTTCTTACTAGCGTTAAAGACGACAGAGACAAATTAGCAATTTATTTAAATGAATGTCGCCGGATGGGGATCTTGGTACTGCCCCCAGATGTTAATTTTTCGAGTGCAGAATTTGCCCCCAGCGAAGGCAATATTCGCTTTGGATTATCTGCCATTAAAAATATTGGTATCGGGGTAGTTGAATCCGTTCTTAAGACTCGGGCAGAAAAGGGTAAATTTGAAACTTTTGCCGACTTCTTAGAAAAAATAGAATCGCAAGTTTGCTCAAAAAGAATTATAGAATCACTGATAAAAGCCGGGGCTTTTGATTCAATATCACCAAGTCGAAAAGGTCTTTTAAGCATTCATCTAGAAGCGGTAGAGCAAGCGGTAGAGAGAAAGCGCGCGCAAGCAATTGGTCAATTTGATTTATTTAATGACATGTTTGATTCAGAGCTAAAGAGTGGATTTGTTCAAAAGATTCCAGATGGGGAGTGGGATAAGTCCACTTTGCTAACTTTTGAAAGGGAAATGTTGGGGCTTTATGTCAGTGATCATCCGCTATTTGGCGTTGAACACATCTTGGAGCAACATAGCGATGTAGCAATATCAGAATTAGCCAGCGATGAACGTGCGGATGGTCAAGTTTTGAATGTTGCGGGGTTAGTCACAGCTCTCAATAGAAAAATTACTAAACAAGGGGCAGCCTGGGCGATCGTGACTTTAGAGGATTTAGCTGGGGTGGGCGAAATTATGGTATTTCCGCAGGTTTATCAGCAGATTGCGAACCTACTTCATGAAGATGCAATTTTAGGTTTCAGAATAAGAATGGATTTAAGAGAAGAAGACAACCCAAGAGTTGTTGCGCTTGAGGCATTTGTACCCGATGTAAATAAACAGCGCACTGGGCCAATTGTTGTTAAGTTGCCAGCGGCAAGGTGTACCGCTGAGGTGGTTGATTCAATTAAGCAAGTGCTTCAAACGCATCCCGGAACTAGTGAAGTGCTGCTTCATGTAAGAAATGCTGGAAAGGTAACTGTTTTAAAAATCGACGAAAAACTAAAAGTGAATCCAAGTTTATCTTTATTTGCGGACTTGAAAGCTCTACTCGGACCCGCAGCAGTTGCTTAGTTTAGGCTGATTTCACTACCCGTTAAATAGGGGGCGGGAATACTAGGGATAGTTTGTAAAAGCTTTGATTCTCTTTTAAATATTTGGGTAAGTTTATTCAATTTATCAGAAACATTATTCATCTCTAACAAAGATTGTTGTTCAGGTACATTGAACGAAATAGTGCTAATCAGTAAATTAGCAAGTGCACTACCTTGAGTCGGAAGTTGAGCATAGGTCGCTTCTGTCACTTCACCCATTGTTCTCAAATAGTTTAAATAGGCACTTTGCGTAGTGCTTACTTGGTAATCCGTCTGGTCACTCACTACCGGAGGGATAATTACCACGCGAGCCGTTAAGTAAGGTGCGCGATTTTTAAACACATCTTTAATTTCAAATCTATCGGAACCTGTGGTTTGTAAATCAAACTTTCCGTCAGCGAGCTGTTTAACTTTACGAACAGTGGCAATGGTGCCAACTTTGTAAAGCGTAGGAATTTGGTCTTCCCCTACCTCCCACCCAGCCTTTATTGAAATTACTCCAAACTTTCTATCTGTTTCAGCAAGCGCTAACAGGTCTGTCACTAATTGGCGATACCTTGCTTCAAAAATATGTAAGGGAAAGTTCATTCCCGGCACCAATACCGTCGATAGCGGAAAGATGGGAATGACTTCTTCTAAATCCATAGCAAAAGAATAAGTGATTACTCCACTTTCGGCTCATCAAGTAGAATGCTCAAATGATTCAGATAATCGACCTGCGAGAAAACGCCGAACTTGTCGAGCTGCCGCGCGCTATCTTGAATATCGAGTCAGTAACGGCTGATGTTAAAGCGGTTTTAAGCGAGGTTAAAGAATTTGGCGATAGTGCAGTAATTGGCTGGAATAGAAAATTTTCAAACGTTGAGCAATCTCAATTGCGAGTACCGAAAGAAATTATTCAACAAGCGCTCGTAGCGTGTGATCCACAATTAGTCGAATCACTAAAAGAAGCTATAAAAAGAGTTAAAAAGTTTCACCAAGCCCAAACTCGACAAGCCACCGAAGTTGAGATTGCTCCGGGTGGATTTGTGAAAATAGATTGGTTGCCGGTTGCTCGTGTTGGTTTATATGTTCCTGCGGGCGGCGCAATCTATCCTTCAAGTGTGATTATGAATGTTGTCCCAGCCCAAGTTGCAAAAGTAGAATCCATCGCGGTGGTCTCACCAGGACAAATAGACAATCAGGGTTGGCCACACCAAGCAGTTTTAGCGGCATGCGCCTTATTAAACATCGAAGAAGTTTACGCAGCTGGCGGTGCGCAAGCGATTGCCATGTTGGCCTATGGAACTAAAAGTTGCCAAAGAGTAAATTTAATAACGGGGCCTGGCAATATCTATGTAACTGCAGCAAAAAGATTAGTTCGTGGATTAGTTGCCATTGACTCAGAAGCAGGTCCAACCGAAATCGCAATTTTGGCAGATTCGAGTGCAAGAGCGGATTGGGTTGCCGCTGATTTAATTAGTCAAGCAGAGCACGACGTAGCAGCGGCAAGCATATTAGTTACAGACAGCGAAGAACTTGCGGAAGCTGTCTTAGCAGAGCTCAAAGTTCAAGTCGCGAATACAAAACATTCAAGTCGGATAACAACTGCGCTTTCAGGAATTCAGAGCGCAATAGTGTTGGTCAAAGACATCACCCAAGGGTTGGCAGTAGTAAATAGTTATGCAGCTGAGCACTTAGAAATACAGACCAAAGATGCTAAGGCAGATGCAAAAAGAATAAAAAATGCTGGTGCAGTATTTATTGGTGCGTTTGCACCAGTTTCGTTAGGTGATTATTTAGCGGGTAGTAATCATGTGCTGCCCACTGGTGGCTGCGCCTGTCACTCATCTGGATTAAGTGTGCAAACTTTTTTAAGGGGAGTTCAATATATTGAGTATGACGAAGCAGCGCTTTCAGAAGTAAGAGGACACTTAAGAGTCCTCTCAGCGGCGGAAGATCTTCCGGCGCATGGAGCAGCTGTCGATATACGTTTTGAAAACTAAGTTATGTCAGATATTGAAAATATTGAGATAAATAAGAAATTACCGTTAGGTAAAAAAGTCTTATCAGCGAAGGCTTATGGCGCTCCAGTTTTAGATTGCAGAATAAAACTTAATACAAATGAAAATCCATTTAACCTACCTCAAAAAGTAAAGATACTAATTCTGGCTGAGTTAGATAAGAGCCTAGAAAACAGCAATCGATATCCCGATCGTTCACATAATCTGTTGCGCGAGGCGATAGCTGAATACTTGCATGAAATTACTCAAGAAAAGCTAAGTAAGAATGAAGTATGGGCAGCTAATGGCTCAAATGAAATATTGCAACAAATTCTGCAAGCCTTTTCTGACCCAGGTGCATTAGCTGTTGGATTTGAGCCAAGTTACTCAATGCATAAAATCCTTAGTGAAGTAAATGGGTATCAATACATCTCTTTACCGCGCGACAAGAATTTTTTAATTGACCAAAAAGCGGCCGTTGATTACCTTACAAGCAATGAGCCGCGAATCGTATTTATCACAACGCCCAATAACCCAACGGGTACAAGTACTAATTTGAGTGATTTAGAAATCCTAATCAAAGCGGCACCCAACGCTATTTTTGTTGTAGATGAAGCGTATGGGGAGTTCTCTCAGAATCAAAGTGCAATATCTTTGATTAGAAAATATTCGAATTTATTTGTGACGCGAACTATGAGTAAGGCTTTTGCTTTTGCGGGGGCACGAATTGGATATGTCACAGCACAAGCACAAACTATTGCCGCATTGACGCTGACTAGGTTGCCTTACCACTTGTCGCTGCAGAGTCAGATTATGGCGCGAGTTGCCTTAGAAAATCACAAACTTCTGCAACAGCAGGTGCATGAGATTATTCAAATTCGAAATTGGATGTCAACAGAATTAACAACAATGGGTTTTTATATTGTTGAAAGTGATGCTAATTTTTTACTAGTCGGAAACCTGCTTGACGAAAAGGCGCTCTGGCAGGCACTGGTGGATGAGTCGATTTTGGTAAGAGATGTTGGGATAAAAGGATTTTTGCGCGTTAGCGTTGGCACACAAGCAGAATCTAAGACCTTTGTACAAACCTTGCAGGTCTTGCTGAATAATAACCTTATAAAATTTGCTTAAAGAAACGGGAATATGAGTCGTACAGCCAAGGTGTCACGAGACACTAAAGAGAGCAAAGTACAAATTGAACTAAACCTAGATGGCACAGGTGAAAATTCAATAGACACACAAATACCTTTTTACGATCACATGTTGGCGCAGCTTTCCAAGCACGGTCTTTTTGATTTAACTGTAAAAACAGTTGGCGATATCGAAGTTGATGAGCATCACACAATCGAAGATACCGCTTTGGCTTTGGGTGAGGCTTTTTTAATTGCCTTAGGGGATAAAACATCAATTCGTCGTTATGGAGATGCGACTGTTCCGCTAGATGATGTTTTAGTTCGTGCGGCGGTGGATTTATCAGGTAGACCGTATTTAGTACATAAAGAACCGGAAATGGCCCCCATGATCGGGACTTACGATACGACTTTAAATAAACACATTTGGGAATCTTTTGTGAACCAATCTAAAATAACTCTGCATGTAGAAGTGTTAGACGGAAAAAACGCTCACCACATTGTAGAAGCGCAGTTTAAAGCGGTCGCTCGTGCTTTACGTATTGCTTGTGAAATTGATCCACGAGTTTCCGGCGTCCCCTCAACCAAGGGCTCCTTATAACATCCGCAAATAAAGTAATTGTTTTAGATTACGGATTCGGAAACGTTCGCTCAGTGATGCGAGCTGTTGAACGAAGTGGTTATACCGTTGAGCTTTCAAACGATTTCAAAACCTGTCTTCAAGCAGATGGATTAATTGTCCCCGGAGTAGGTGCGTACGCCTCGTGCATGGAGGGCTTGAATAAAGTGCGAGCAGCTGAAATTGTAGATAAGAGATTGGTTAGTAATAAATCAATCCTTGGGATTTGTGTCGGAATGCAGGTAATGTTTAGTGAAGGTGAAGAACATTCAATTACTACTCTGGGGCTGGCTCAATGGCGCGGTGCGGTAACACAACTAACAGCCAAAATATTGCCTCACATGGGATTCAACTCAGTTAAGGTAAGTGCTGGTTCAAAAATGTTTTCTGATATTGAAACAGAACAATTTTATTTTTTACATAGTTTCGCGGCGAAAGAACTAGATTTTGAGCGAACTGAGCCCTTTATAAAACCGTTAGTGCACAAGTCGAATTACTATGAAGACTTTATAGCGGCGATTGAAGATGGTCCGCTCTGGGCAACACAATTTCACCCTGAAAAATCAGGCCCTGCAGGATTAAAACTTATAGAAAATTGGTTGAAACAACTCAATGACTAAACAACTCGAACTACTACCAGCAGTTGACGTACAAAATGGCAAAGCGGTGCGTCTAGTTCAAGGCGAACGCGGAACCGAACAAGACTTCGGGGATCCACTTGAAGTAGCGCTTAATTGGCAAAAGCTAGGTGCGCAATGGATTCATTTAGTTGATTTAGATAGAGCATTTGGCACCGGAAGTAACTTTGATCAATTAGCGAAGGTGGTTGGTCATTTAGATATCAAAGTAGAAATTTCTGGTGGAATCCGTGATGACGAATCATTGAGAGCTGCTCTCGCAACTGGGGCAACCAGGGTAAACCTTGGGACTGCTGCACTTGAAAATCCCGAGTGGACCCAAAAGGTAATAGGCGAATATCAAGAAAAGATTGCAATTGGTTTAGATGTAAGAGGTAACAAGTTAAGCGCACGTGGCTGGACTAAAGAAGGTGGGGATTTATTTGAAACCTTAGAACGATTAGAAAAAGATGGCGCAGCACGATATGTGGTAACCGACGTGAATAAAGATGGAACTTTGCAGGGCGTTAATACCGACCTCTTGATAAAGATTTCTCAAGTTACAAATAAGCCATTGATCGCCTCAGGTGGCATAGGAAGTTTGGAAGATATCGAAAAATTAGTTGGTTTAATACCGTTAGGCATAGAGGGTGCCATATTAGGGAAGGCGCTATATGCCAATAGGTTCACTTTGCCACAGGCACTTGAAATAGCGAATCGGAAATCAAATGACCCTAGCTAAACGCGTTATAGCCTGCCTAGATGTAAAAGATGGAAAAGTTGTTAAAGGTGTCAACTTTGAAAATTTAATTGAATTGGGTGAGCCGGTTGAGTTAGCAGAAAAATATGCAAAAGCTGGAGTTGATGAATTAGTTTTTCTAGATGTCTCTGCCAGTATCGAAAATCGAAAAGCAATCGTTTCAGTAGTTGAAAAAACTGCTGAGAAAGTTTTTGTCCCACTTTGTGTCGGCGGTGGAGTCGCAAGTGTGCAGGACGTTCTTACTTTACTAAAAGCCGGCTGTGACAAGGTATCAATCAATACTGCGGCAGTTACTAGACCACTTTTGATAACTGAAATCGCCGAGAAATTTGGCTCACAAGTAATTACTCTCTCGGTAGATGCCAAGCGTGGAAACTCAAACAGTGGATTTGTTATCACTACTCATGGGGGTAAGAAAACTCTAGAAGTAGATGCGGTGGACTGGATTAAACAGGCAATTGAACTTGGCGTTGGTGAAATATTATTGAACTCAATAGATGCAGATGGAACTCAAGGTGGATTTGATATAGAAATGATTAAATTAGCAAGAGAGATTTCAACAGTTCCGGTAGTCGCATCTGGCGGGGCGGGTTGTCCGGCGGATTTTTCGGCTGCAATTACAGCCGGAGCAGATGCCGCGTTAGCCGCCAGCGTGTTTCATATGGGTACATTTTCAATCGAGCAAGTTAAAGCAGACTTGATAAAGAATCAGATACCGACCAGAAGTTACCCGCAGCAGTAGCACGAATTTACTGATAGACCAAAATAGTGACATGAATCAATCACTAGAGGAACTTCTCGCTTCTTTAAAGTTTAATAGCGATGGTTTAATTGTGGCGATAGCTCAAGAACAGTCGACTAAGCGCGTACTAATGCAAGCATGGATGAGTCGTGAATCGATTATTAAAACTCTTCAAACTGGAAAGGTTACATACTTTTCAAGATCACGAAGTGCGATTTGGGTAAAGGGTGAAACTAGTGGAAATACACAAGATTTGGTGTCATTAAGTTCAGACTGCGACGGCGATAGTCTTTTAATAGTAGTTAACCAAAAAGGAGCAGCTTGTCATAGTGGCGAAGTAAGTTGTTTTGATTCAGGAATTGGTCTGGAGCGCCAATCTTGAAACAGTATCAACTTGGGGCGGTCTACCCACAGTTATCAGAGTTTGAAGATCTTGCAAAAGATTTGAAAGTTATTCCAGTTGTTAAAAGAGTCTTGGCTGACACGCTCACTCCGGTAGCGCTTTATATGACGCTGGCTCAAAATCGACCAGGTACATTTTTATTAGAGTCTGCCGATGGAACGCAAAGTTGGTCACGATATTCATTTGTAGGCGTTAACTCTTCAGCCATGCTGCAGGATGAAAATATGCAAGCGAAATGGTTTGGTCGAGTTCCAATTGGTGTCTCTCAAAACGGAAATAGCTGGGAGGTACTTAAGCAAACCATAGAGTTTTTGAAAGGCGAATCTTTACCAGACTTACCGCCATTAACTGGTGGATTAGTTGGTTATGTGTCGTATGACATGGTGCGAAATTTTGAGAAGTTGCCAAATTCAAATCCTGATCAATTAGAGGTACCTGACCTAACTATGTTGTTAGCTACTGATTTTGCAGTTCTAGATCATTCGAACGGAAGCGTCTGGCTGATAGCGAACGCGATAAATTACAACGCAACCGACCAAGGCGTAGCGGCTGCCTGGAACGATGCAATATCACGTATAGCAGAAATGGAAAGTCGCTTATCTCAAGGGTTTGAGATGAATACAAGTAATAATGCAGCAAGTGAGAAATCATTTGATCGACTTACCACTAGTGAAGAATTTGAAGTCAAAGTTAAAAAAGCCATCGAGTACATAAAAGCAGGAGATGCTTTTCAAATAGTACTTTCACAAAGATTTGTTAAACCAACCACTGCAGATAGTTTTGATATTTACCGTTCTTTGCGTGTCTCTAATCCCAGCCCATATATGTTTTACCTCAGAATCCCTAACGCAGATTTTTCAAAAACTGAGTTTGACATAGTTGGCTCGAGTCCTGAGGCCTTAGTAACAGTTAATAAAGGGCTAGCAAAAATGCATCCCATCGCTGGAACTCGACATAGATCAGATGATCCGATTGAAGATGAAAAGATTGCGCAAGATTTACTTAATGACGTCAAAGAAAGAGCCGAGCATCTAATGCTGGTTGATCTAGGTCGAAATGACTTAGGTCGTATTTGTCAGGCAGGATCGGTAAAAGTTGCGCAGTTTATGCAAGTTGAAAAATATAGTCATGTGATGCATTTAGTCTCTACCGTAATTGGCAAGTTAAAGCCGCAATTTTCAAGTATTGATGCATTGAAAGCCACATTTCCGGCTGGGACACTTTCTGGTGCTCCAAAAGTGAGAGCAATGGAAATTATCGATGAACTTGAAGAAGTTAAACGCGGTATATACGGTGGTGCGGTGGGCTATTTTGATTTTGCCGGAGATATGGATTTTGCGATAGCAATCCGCACCGCGGTAGTAAAAAACCAAATTGCCTATGTGCAGGCTGGGGCGGGAATCGTTGCGGACAGCAAACCGTTAAATGAGGACGTGGAATGTGCTAATAAAGCGGCTGTTGTGATGGCAGCAGTTAATACCGCGGAGGGCTTTAAGTAAAGTCGAGATATTCAGAGAGGAACCTAATGAGCAATAGTCATGGCCATACTCCTGCCGCTTGGACCGGCACCGTGCTTATTATTTTGGCGTCGATAATTTCGACACTCGGATTAGTCGTCGGAAATTGGAACTTTTTTTGGGGTGGGATTGCTCTTTCTGCAATCGCGATATTGATTTGGGTAGTCTGGGAAAAATATAGCAAAGTTAAGAACTAGGAATTTACTATGTCCGTGCTAGATGAAATAGTAGCGGGTGTTTGCGAGGATTTAGCGCAAAGTCAAAAAGATGTCTCACTAGATCAATTAAAAGAGCTTGCCAGCAAACGAGAAAATACTATTGATCCGCTACCAATACTTCGCCAAGAAGGTGTAGCTGTTATTGCTGAGGTAAAAAGATCTAGTCCAAGCAAAGGTGCTTTGGCTGAAATAAAAGAACCCGATCAATTAGCTAAAGCTTATGAAGCAGGTGGCGCGCATTGCATCAGCGTTCTTACTGAAAAAAGAAGATTTTCTGGAAGTCTTGACGATTTAAAAAAGGTTAGAAAATCAGTTGATCTTCCGATTTTAAGAAAAGATTTCATAGTTTCTTCATATCAATTATGGGAAGCGCGCGCCTACGGAGCAGATTTAGTTTTGCTCATTGTTGCTGCCTTAGAGCAAGAAGCATTAGTTAGTTTGATCGAGCGATCAAGGAGTATTGGCTTGACGCCGCTAGTTGAGGTTCACGATGAGTCGGAAGTTGAGCGCGCGATGGCGGCAGGCGCCAACATAATCGGGGTTAATAGTAGAAACCTAAAAACGCTAGAAGTCGATCCAAAAACCTTCAGCAGAATTGCTCCACTGATAACCAATGGCGCAGTTAAAATTGCTGAATCGGGGATTTCTGGGCCTAAAGATTTAAAGGCATACGCTTTAGCGGGTGCAGATGCAGTTTTAGTTGGTGAAAGTTTGGTGAAAGCGCCCGATCCCCAATTAGCAGTACACGAATTGGTTACTGCCGGCGCGCATCCTTCTACAAAACAGGGCAGAATCTAACCATGACTATTAGTGAAGAGAGATTAAAGCTCGATTTGGCCACGGGTCACTTCGGACCCTATGGTGGGCGCTTTGTGCCTGAGGCGTTAATTAATGCGCTAGACGAACTAGATATCCAGTATCAAAATGCAAAAAATGATCCTGAGTTTGTAAACGAGTTAGCCGCGCTAAATCGGGATTACGTGGGTAGGCCAAGCCCGTTAACAGAAGCAAAACGTTTCAGCGAATTGGCTAAGGTCAGAGTTTTTTTAAAGCGCGAAGATTTAAACCACACTGGTTCACACAAAATCAATAATGTTTTGGGACAAGCACTTCTCACAGTAAAAATGGGTAAAAAGCGCGTCATTGCAGAGACTGGTGCCGGTCAGCATGGAGTTGCCACCGCAACCGCCGCTGCCCTCTTTGGGTTGGAATGCGTTGTTTATATGGGTGAAGAGGATACGAAACGACAAGCACTAAATGTAGCCAGAATGAAATTACTCGGTGCGCAAGTTGTACCCGTAACCGCTGGAACCAAAACTCTTAAAGATGCAATAAATGAAGCGATGAGAGACTGGGTAACTAATGTTGAAACAACTCACTATTTATTAGGTACAGTCGCTGGTCCACATCCGTTTCCAATTATGGTGCGAGATTTTCATCGAGTTATTGGAATTGAAACTCGTGAACAAATCTTGCAACAAACCGGTCGTTTACCAAATGTCGTCGCGGCTTGTATTGGCGGCGGATCAAATGCAATTGGGATTTTTCACCCGTTTATCGATGATGAATCAGTTGAGCTCTATGGATTTGAAGCTGCCGGTGATGGAATAGCCACAGGTCGACATGCCGCAACGCTCAGTGGTGGCGCGCCAGGAATATTGCATGGAACGCGAAGTTATGTTCTACAAAATGAAGATGGGCAAACAATGGCTAGCCATTCAATTAGTGCTGGTTTGGATTATCCCGGAGTAGGGCCAGAGCACGCTTGGTTAAAAGATTTAAAACGGGCGAACTACCAACCCATTACAGACACTGAAGCGATGGAAGGATTTTCATTGCTAAGTAAACTTGAAGGAATAATCCCGGCTATTGAAACCGCACATGCCATCGCTGGAGTTTTAAAAATTGGTAAAAACTATTCACCCGAAGACATCTTTGTGATCAATTGCTCTGGACGTGGAGACAAAGATGTTGAAACGGCTGCTAACTGGTTTGGATTAAAAGTTTAATAAATGAACCAAATTCAAGAAATTTTTAATAAGGCAAAAGCAGAGGGTCGGGCAGCGTTAATCGCGTACCTACCGGCTGGGTTTCCAACAAAAGAAAAGTCAGAAGAAATACTCAGAATAATTCTTCAAAATGGTGCGGATCTCGTTGAGGTTGGTCTTCCATATAGCGACCCACTGATGGATGGGCCAATAATTCAACAAGCAGTGGACATTTCGCTAGCAAATGGCACATCTATTGAGGATTGTTTTGATCTAGTAAAAAATTTAGCAAGTGAAAACAAGCCGGTATTGATCATGAGTTATTACAGCCCAATAGAAAAGTATGGAGTTGAGAAGTTTGTTTCAAATTTTTCAAATGCCAAAGGGGCTGGAGTCATCACACCAGATTTAACTATCGAAGAAGCAGCGGAGTGGATATCGAGCACGTCAAATCACGACGTGGCACGAGTCTTCGTGGTTGCACCTTCAAGCACTGATAAACGAATTGCAAAAGTAGTAAATGAGATAGATGGTTTTGTATATGCGGCAAGCCTAATGGGAGTAACCGGTACGAGAGATCAAGTTTCTTCTCAAGCAGAGCAGTTAGTTATGCGACTAAGAAGTCAAACAAATTTGCCGATCGCGGTAGGACTGGGCGTTAGCACTGCGGCGCAGGCAGAAACTATTAGTAGATTTGCCGATGGGGTGATTGTCGGAAGCGCTTTTGTTAAGTTGATACTGGATAATCAAGATTTTGACTTAGCTAAAGAAGAAATTGCCAACCTTACTCGGCAGTTATGTGCAGGCTTAAAGCGCAAGAGTTAAACCACAGTTAGAATATCGACTAGATATCAAGGAGTGAAATGCGCAATATACAAATTATTGGTGGCCTACTAATCACCGCAGTGGTGGCTGGGATCATTGGATTGGCGGTATGGGCAAAAGGTGAAGCAGAGGTTGCGAACACTCCGGTTGATGAAATAACTGAATTTATTACAGATGCGCAATTGCCAGCGGGTGTAACAGCCGCAAACGACTACGGGGTTCCTTTCAATAGGCAACCAGATGCTCCTAAGTTTTCACTTTATGAAGACTTTCAATGCCCAGCCTGCGCTAGTTTTGAAGGCAGTGGATTTTCGACAGTATTAGACAGCGCCAATAAGGGTGATATTGATTTGTATTTTCACCCAATGATTTTCTTGGATAAAAATCCAGCCGCTAAAAATGCCTCGCTACGAGCAACAATGGCTTTCGGTTGTGCGGTTGACGAAGGTAAAACTTTAGAATTTCATTCAGGGGTTTTTACGCTTCAACCTTCAGATGGCACTGGTTGGACAAATCAACAACTTATTGATTTAGCGCAAGAGATTGGGATCGAGACAACACAACTCGATTCTTTTGAAAATTGTCTCTCATCTGAAAAATATAAAGATTGGGCAAGAAACTCTCAATTAGCAGCAAGCCTACGTGGTGTACCAGGAACACCCGGAGCATTTCTCGAAGATCAATTACTAGATTCTAAAATCTTGAATGACACTGCATCTTTGTTGGCCAAAATTGCTGAAGCAAACAATTAATGGGGATTAATTTAGACGAAAATCATCGCGACATTAGTGGTGGATGGTTACGTCCAGCAGTTTTTGGTGCGATGGATGGATTGGTTTCTAACCTGGCATTGATGGTAGGAGTTGCTGGCGGTTCAGCGGCAGCCGGCGCAACCACTAATCAGTCAGTTATTTTAGCGGGAATTGCCGGATTACTTGCGGGCGCTTTTTCAATGGCAGCGGGAGAGTACACCTCAGTTGCTAGCCAGTCTGAATTAGCTGAAGCTGAAATTAAAAAAGAGAAAGATGAAATTAAAAATAACCCACAAGAAGAAATAGATGAATTATCTCGAATGTTTCAAAATCAGGGGATGAGTGCTGAAACAGCACGCATTGCAGCGATAGAGGTAAGTAAAAATGCTGATACCGCTTTGGCGCTTCACGTTCGGTTAGAACTTGGAGTAGAAGTTGATAACTTACCCAGCGGAACCGTCGCCGCCGTAGCCTCATTTTTCTCATTCGGACTTGGTGCGGCAATCCCACTATTACCGTACCTATTTGGGGTAGAAGGAATTTTGCCTACGGTCGTCATTTCATTGTTGGGGCTTTTCATTTTGGGTGCACTGGTTTCTTTGGTAACAATTAAAACTTGGTACTTTTCGGCATTTCGTCAATTGTTCATTGGGGCAGGAGCGGCCGCGGTTACTTGGTACTTAGGGAACCTCGTCGGCGGAATCTTGCAAATCTAGTAATATATATCCCAGGCCAGCGTTGTCCTAGCGAAATTTCGTACAGGAGCGATCTTGGCAATCAAAAATCAGTTTCCACCTTCTCAAGGGCTTTACCGTCCTGAGTTTGAAAAAGATGCCTGTGGCGTAGCCATGGTTGCCACACTTAATAAAACCGCTACTCATTCCATAGTGAAATCTGGATTGTTGGCGCTCAAAAATCTTGAACACCGCGGTGCTTCTGGTGCGGAGGTCGAGACCGGTGATGGCGCCGGGATTTTGATCGAGGTTCCAGATGAATTCTTAAGAGCAATTGTGGATTTCGAACTTCCGAGTGCTGGAGAGTATGCGGTAGGGATTGGGTTTTTTCCGAATGAAGAATCTGAAATAAATCAGATTAAAAAACTAATTTTAGAGGTAGCAAAAAAAGAAAATCTAGAGATTCTTGGGTACCGCGATGTGCCTATAAACTCTGCTGGAATTGGAAAATCCGCCCTAGCCTTGATGCCACAATTTAAAATGCTTTTTGTTAAGGGTCAAGCTAGTGAACGTGGATTAGCACTTGATAGAAAGATATATCCTTTACGTAAAATTATTGAACGCGAAGAGAATATTTATTTTGCTTCACTCTCTGCTCGCACCTTAGTTTACAAAGGCATGCTAACAACTGCTCAACTAGAAACGTTCTTTTTAGATTTATCTGATGAGCGGGTAAAATCAAAAGTTGCGCTAGTCCATGCGCGATTTAGCACAAATACATTTCCATCTTGGCCATTGGCCCATCCGTACAGATTTATTGCTCACAATGGTGAGATAAATACCGTAAAAGGAAATCGTAATTGGATGCAGGCACGTGAAAGTGGACTATCCACTGAATATATTGACGGTGATATCAAAAGATGTTTTCCAATTATCTCTTCAAGTATGAGTGATTCTGCCTCATTTGACGAAGTATTAGAACTGCTGCATCTAGCAGGACGCAGCCTGCCTCACGCCGTATTAATGATGATTCCCGAAGCCTGGGAAAACAACCCAGAGATGGATTTAGCAAGAAAAGCCTTCTACGAATTTCATAGTACTTTTATGGAACCTTGGGATGGTCCTGCCTGCGTAACATTTACCGATGGTGAATTAGCGGGCGCAGTACTCGATCGAAATGGTTTGCGTCCAGGAAGATTTTGGGTTACCTCTGATGGATTAGTTGTGCTAGCCAGCGAGAGCGGTGTTTTGCCTGAATTAGAAAATCAAGTTATTCGCAAAGGTAGATTGCAACCCGGAAAAATGTTTTTGGTGGACACTGTTAACGGAATCATTATTGAAGATGAAGAGATAAAAAATGAACTAGCACAGGCTAATCCTTATCAAGACTGGGTGAAAGCAGAACTAATCCACCTAGAGCAATTGCCTGATCGTGAGCACATAGAGCACACAAGATCTTCGGTGGTTAGAAGACAGCAAACTTTTGGATATACCGAAGAAGAGCTTCGCTTAATTTTGAGCCCGATGGCACAAAATGGGGCAGAGTCTTTGGGCTCCATGGGATCAGACACCCCAATTGCGGTGCTGAGTGAAAAATCTAGATTGTTATTTGACTATTTCACACAACTTTTTGCCCAAGTTACAAATCCTCCACTAGATGCAATTCGAGAAGAAATCATTACTTCTTTAGCAAGCACGATTGGCCCGGAGGGAAACTTGCTTGCCCCAACCCAAAAACATGCAAGTCAAGTGGTTTTACCGTTTCCGATAATTGACAATGACGAGCTAGCAAAATTACTGCATATAAATAAAGACGAAAAGCATGCAAATTTTGCAGCGACCAAAATTTCAGGACTTTATTACGTGAATGGGGGCGGGGTAGCACTCGAAAGTCGGCTCAATGAGATCTTTGAAGAGGTTGATAAACATATTGCTGCTGGAAAAACCCTTTTAATTCTCTCCGATAGAGACAGTGATCTCGACTATGCGCCCATACCTTCACTGCTACTAACTTCTGCCGTTCATCATCATTTAATTCGCACTAAAAAAAGAACCCAGATCGGTCTTTTAGTTGAGG
>CAZXCT010000002.1:0-11914 GCA_964639395.1 uncultured Bifidobacterium sp. | reverse complement strand
AAAGGCCTCAGGGTTAACTGCGGTATTGTGGTAGAGGCAGGAGATGTACGTGAAGTTCACCATGCGGCACTTTTAATTGGTTATGGCGCTGCTGCGGTAAACCCATATCTTGCAATGGAGACTGTTGAAATTTTGGCAAAGCAGGGCCGACTAGTAACTATTTCACCTGAAAAAGCCGTGAAGAATCTCGTTAAGGCACTAGGCAAAGGCGTACTGAAAGTTATGAGCAAAATGGGTGTTTCTACCGTTGCTTCTTATCGCGGTGCGCAAATTTTTGAAGCGATAGGTCTGTCGCAAGAATTAATAGATAAGTATTTTACGGGAACAACTAGTCGATTAGGTGGAATTGGAATCGACACCATTGCAAAAGAGGTAAGTGAAAGACACGATATCGCGTACCCACCAAATGGTATTAATCTTTCTCACCGTGAATTGACAATTGGTGGCGAATACCAATACCGACGTGAAGGTGAACCACATCTTTTTGATCCTGAAACGGTATTTAAGTTACAGCATTCAACAAAAACCGATCGAGAAGATCTATTTAGAGAATATTCAAATCGAGTCGACGATCAAGGTAAAAGATTAATGACGATTCGTGGGCTATTGGATTTCAAGAAAGGAGTAAGGCCACCTATAAATATTGAAGATGTCGAGCCAGTATCTGAAATCGTTAAACGATTTTCTACCGGTGCAATGAGCTATGGATCAATTTCGCAAGAGGCGCACGAGACTTTAGCAATCGCGATGAACAGATTGGGTGCCCGTTCAAACACCGGTGAAGGGGGCGAAGATCCAGAGCGCTTCGTAGTTTCACTTAATGGTGATTCGAAGCGAAGTGCAATAAAGCAAGTTGCTTCTGGTCGCTTTGGGGTAACTAGTGAATATTTAGTTAACGCAGATGATTTGCAAATAAAGATGGCACAAGGGGCCAAGCCTGGTGAAGGTGGGCAGTTGCCTGGCCACAAGGTATATCCCTGGATAGCAAAAACGCGTTACTCCACTGCTGGAGTTGGGTTAATTTCTCCGCCACCGCATCACGATATTTATTCAATTGAGGATTTAGCGCAATTAATTCATGATTTAAAAAATGCAAATAATAAGGCACGTATCCATGTAAAACTGGTTGCAGAAGTTGGCGTGGGAACAGTTGCCGCGGGAGTTTCTAAAGCACATGCAGATGTAGTACTAATTTCTGGACATGACGGTGGCACAGGCGCAAGTCCACTCACGTCTTTAAAACACGCCGGCGCACCTTGGGAGCTCGGTTTGGCCGAGACGCAGCAAACCCTTTTACTCAATGGGCTGCGTGATCGAATCGTGGTTCAAGCAGATGGTCAACTTAAAACCGGTCGAGATGTTGTCATCGCTACATTGTTGGGGGCGGAAGAGTTTGGGTTTGCTACTGCACCGTTAGTAGTCATGGGATGCATCATGATGAGAGTTTGTCATTTAGATACCTGCCCCGTGGGGGTAGCAACGCAAAACCCGCTATTGCGCGAACGCTTTAGTGGACAAGCAGATCACGTGGTTAACTTTTTCAAATTTATTGCACAAGAGGTAAGAGAGTATCTTGCAGAATTAGGTTTCAGATCAATTGCAGAAGCGGTCGGTCAGGTTGAGATGCTTGAAACGCAAGAGGTAATTTCGCATTACAAGGCCCAAGGATTAGATCTAAGCCCTATTTTGGAGATACCAAAAACATATTCAGGCGATAGGCGCCAAACCAAGCAGCAAAATCATGGATTAGAAAAAGCTCTCGATAACGAATTAATAAAAATCGCTCAACCCGCTTTAAAAAACAAAGAGGCGGTTCGGGCGCAGTTTGACATCTTTAATTCAAATCGAACTGTCGGAACCATGCTTGGCAGTGAAGTAACTCGACACCATCGTGAAGGTTTACCAGCAAACACAATTGATCTAACCTTCGTCGGAAGTGCCGGACAATCCTTTGGTGCATTTATTCCGCATGGGGTAACACTGCGTCTTGAGGGGGATGCGAATGATTATTTAGGAAAGGGACTTTCAGGCGGAACATTAATCCTTAGACCTAAACGAACTTCAGAATTAGCAAGTGAAAAAAACGTCATAGCAGGAAACGTTATTGGATACGGTGCTACTGCTGGTGAGATTTTTGTAAGCGGACAAGTAGGTGAAAGATTTTGTGTACGCAACTCTGGGGCGCTTGCGGTAGTGGAAGGGGTGGGCGACCATGGCTGCGAGTACATGACGGGGGGAAGAGTTATCGTCCTGGGAGCGGTCGGTCGTAACTTTGCAGCCGGAATGAGTGGAGGAATTGCTTATCTGTTTGATTTAGCGCCGATGAGAGTAAATCTTGAGATGGTGCATGTACAAACTCTAGATGAAACAGATTTGTCATTTATTAAAGAAACTCTTAAAAGATTTTATGAAGAAACAAATTCAAGTTTAGCTAAAATTGCCAGCGCACTTTCAGATGATGAACTTACGTCTAGGTTTAGCAAAATCATGCCGAAAGATTATCAACGGGTGCTTAATGCACAAAAAGCTGCCGAAATTTCAGGTGAAGATCCAATAAAGGCAATAATGGAGGCGTCTCGTGGGTGATCCAAAAGGCTTTTTAAATATTAAAAGAGAAACTCCTACCCGAAGGCCAGTTGATGTAAGAATTCTTGATTGGCGAGAGGTTTACGATCCTTTTAATCCAGAAACGTTAAAAAAACAAGCCTCGCGCTGCATGGATTGCGGAATCCCTTTTTGCCACAACGGTTGCCCCCTAGGAAATTTGATTCCTGAATTTAATGACTTGGTGTATCGCGATGCCTGGGAAGAAGCGAGTGAGCGGCTACATGCAACAAATAATTTTCCTGAGTTCACCGGACGACTATGTCCGGCGCCATGTGAAACAGCTTGCGTAGTAGCCATTAACGATGATGCGGTATCAATAAAGCAAATCGAGGTAGAGATAGCAAATCGTGCTTTTGCTGAAGGCTTTGTCCGACCACAGCCACCGGACCGCTTAAGTGGTAAGACAGTGGCAGTAGTTGGATCAGGTCCAAGCGGTTTAGCAGTTGCACAACAACTTGCTAGAGCTGGTCACACTGTCGCGGTTTATGAAAAAGCTGACAAAGCGGGGGGATTATTAAGGTATGGAATTCCGGAATTTAAAATGGAAAAGATTCATTTAGACAAAAGATTAGATCAGTTAATTGCTGAGGGTGTTAAATTTCGCTGTGGAGTGGAACTAGGGATAGATACTTCACTTTCTGATTTGCAACAAAGATATGACGCAGTGATTCTGGCAGTTGGAGCCACTGGTTATCGAGATATCGAAATAGCGGGACGCAACTTAAAAGGCATCTACCAAGCGATGGAATATCTACCGCTCGCTAACCGCGTGGCTAGCGGAGAAGACACAAAGAGTGCGATTGATGTGGAAGGAAAACACGTTGTGATTATCGGTGGCGGAGACACTGGGGCAGATTGCTTAGGTACTGCACATCGACAAAAGGCGGCAAGCGTTACGCAGTTAGAGATCCTTCCAGAGCCAACCCAACTGCGACCTTCGAATCAACCATGGCCAACTTATCCGAATATTTATCGAGTTAGTAGCGCTCATGAAGAGGGTGGCGAAAGAATGTATGCGGTTTCAACGCAAGAATTTATTGGTGAAGCTGGAGTTGTTACGGGTTTAAAGTTGTGTGAAGTTGAATTAAAGAACGGTAAGTTTGAAGTAGTTAGTGGTACAGAGCGAATTATTAAAGCGGATTATGTATTTTTAGCTATGGGTTTTGTTGGCCCAGAGGTCAGTGTATTTGATAAATCAGGGTTATTAGCGTTAGACAATAAAGGAAACATTGCTCGAGATAGTGAGTTTCAAACAAATTTGCCCGGAGTATTTGTTTGTGGTGACGCAGGAAGAGGGCAATCATTGATTGTTTGGGCCATTGCTGAGGGTAGGTCTTGTGCGAGAAATGTAGATATATTTTTGGCTGGGTCTTCGCAGTTACCTGCACCAATTACTCCGAGTGACCGACCATTAGTTCTTCAAAAATGATTTGGACACTACAATAGCCTTATGCGTCGTGCAAAAATTATTGCAACTTTAGGCCCTGCTACAGATAGTAAAGACACAGTAATCGCGTTATTAAAGTCGGGTTTAAATGTAGCCAGATTGAACATGAGCCACGGAATTCAAAGTGATCACCAAAGACGATTGAATTTAATTCGTGAAGTGTCTTCTGAGTTAGATATTCCAGTTGCGGTTTTGGCAGATTTGCAAGGGCCAAAGATTCGGGTAGGTAAATTTAAAAACGGTAGTGAAGTTTTAATTAATGGAGCCGAATTTTCGATAACTACTGAAGATATTGCAGGAACAATTGAAGTAGTTTCAACAACTTATAAAGGCTTAATTGACGATGTAGCGGTAAATGATGAGTTATTAATTGATGATGGAAAAATAAAACTTTCAGTTAAGAGTAAAACAGCGAAGCAGCTAAATTGCATAGTAGTTGAAGGTGGAGAAATATCCGATAACAAAGGATTAAATCTACCTGGAGTAATGGTAAGTGTTCCCGCACTTAGTGAGAAAGATGAGAAAGACCTGATCTGGGCACTTGAAAATGAGATCGATTGGGTTGCGTTATCTTTTGTAAGAAATGCGAAAGATATCGAGCCAGTACAGGCAATCATGAAAAAAATGAATAAGTCAGCCCCGATAATTGCAAAAATAGAAAAGCCGCAAGCGGTAGAGAATATTGATGAGATTATTGAAAAATTTGATGGAATCATGATTGCACGTGGAGATTTAGGTGTAGAGCTACCACTTGAGATGGTGCCTTTGGTGCAAAAAGATGCAATAACACGTGCCCGTAATGCCGGAAAACCTGTAATAGTTGCTACGCAAATGCTTGAATCAATGATTACCGCCTCTCGTCCGACCAGAGCAGAGGCGAGTGATGTGGCGAACGCAATTTTAGATGGGGCAGATGCCTTGATGCTGTCAGGTGAGACGAGCGTTGGGGACAATCCAGTAACAGTTGTTTCAACAATGGCGAGGGTTATTGAGCACGTAGAAACACAAGCGTTGGATAAATTAGTTAAATTAAAACCTCAAACCAGAATTTCTGTTGCCAGGGCGATGACCTCAGCTGCAATAACAGTAGGTGAGTTCATAGAAGCAAAATATTTGATAGCCTTCAGTGAAACCGGTCGTAGTGCCAGATTAATGGCGATGCACCGTTCACAAATTCCAATTCTTGCTTACACTCCATTGCCGCGAGTATTTCGACAACTTAGTTTGATCTGGGGAGTTACTGCTTATTTAGTCGGGCTAGTTGAACACACGGACGAAATGGTAGACAAGGTAGACAAAGACTTGCTAGAACATGCTTTAGCCGAGACTGGGGAACTAGTTGTTGTAGTGGCAGGCGTTCCACCCGGTGTACCAGGAACAACTAACGGCATGCGGGTACACAAGGTAGGGTTTGGCTCGAAAGAGCAGTAAGTCTGCTAGAATATCCAAAGTTAGACATCCTTTAAGTTCGTCCCGAGAGGCGAAGAAGGAGGTCGAGTGAACGCTCGCCTTGTGCTAGAAAGCGCCGATATTAATCGGGCAATTATTCGAATCTCACATGAAATCATTGAAAATAATAAAGGTTCTAAAGACTTACTAATTTTGGGCATTCCCACTAGGGGAGTTGCTATCGCAGCGCGTATCGCTAAAAAGATTCAAGAAATTGAAAACATCCCAACCGTGGCGGGGGTGTTAGATATAACGCTTTATCGCGATGACGTCAGATTGCGCCCTGCGCGCACGCCACAGAGCACATTTATCCCTGGTGATGTAGTCGATCACAAAACGGTCGTCTTAGTTGATGATGTTCTTTTTTCAGGAAGAACAATTCGCGCCGCCCTTGATGCCTTAACTGCCTTGGGTCGACCAAAAAAAGTGCAGCTCGCGGTACTGGTGGATCGGGGACACAGAGAGTTACCGATTCGACCAGATTTTGTCGGTAAAAACTTACCAACCGCGTTTGAAGAGGTAATTAAAGTCAAGTTGGCAGAGTTTGACTCTTCAGATGAAGTGACGGTGATTGCATGAAGCACCGTTATAGCATTAATAACCTCAATTATGAAAAAGCAGTAGAGATACTAGACACCGCTAAGAGCATGGCAGAAGTTGGCGGAAAACAAGTAAAGAAATTACCTACCCTGCTAGGGCGAACAGTGGTTAATTTGTTCTTTGAAGACTCAACGCGAACAAGAATTTCTTTTGAAGCGGCTGCAAAAAGATTGAGCGCAGATGTCATCACGTTTAGCGCTAAAGGATCTAGTGTCTCAAAGGGCGAGAACCTTAAAGACACAGCACAAACCTTAGAAGCCATGGGTGCGGACGCAGTAGTGATTCGTCACTGGGCGAGTGGCGCTGCTCAAACTTTGGCCGAAAGTGGTTGGATCAAGGCGAAAGTAATAAATGCCGGCGATGGAACACACGAACATCCCACGCAGGCACTCTTAGACGCATACACCTTGCGCGAAAAGCTTGCTCCAAATAAACCAGATCTCTCCGGCCTCACAGTAGGAATTGTTGGAGATATCTTGCACAGTCGAGTGGCACGAAGCAATGTGCTGTTATTGAAATTACTTAAAGCCAAATGCGTGCTGATCGCGCCGCCCACGCTGTTACCAATCGGTGTTGAATCGTGGGGATGCGAGGTGAGCTATCAACTTGATAAACCGCTAAATAATTTAGACGCGGTAATGATGTTACGGGTGCAACAAGAAAGAATGAACGCGGCTTACTTTCCTAACGCGAGAGAGTATTCGCAAGATTTCGGTCTTAATTCACTAAGACTTCAAAAAATGAAATCAAACTCTTATGTGTTACATCCTGGCCCCATGAATCGGGGAATGGAAATCACCGCAGAAGTTGCAGATAGTAAGCAATCAGTTATTCGCGAACAAGTAACAAATGGGGTTAGTGTCCGTATGAGTGTTTTGTATCACCTACTAAGTGGAGATGGCAAATGAGTTTACTTATATCAAGTGTCAGTATTTACGGCGAGGATCCTAAAGATGTATTAATCGAAGATCAAAAAATCTCACAAATCAAACCTGCCGGCACGATAAAGAGCGCAGCCACAAAAATCCTAGCCGAGAATCTAATTCTGCTGCCAGGATTAGTGGATTTACATACTCACCTACGCCAACCCGGAAGAGAAGATTCAGAAACAATAAATAGTGGCGCAAAAGCTGCTGCTTGTGGTGGGTACACGGCGGTTCATGCGATGGCAAATACAAACCCGGTCGCTGACACTGCCGGTGTGGTTGAGCAAGTTTATGGATTAGGTCAGGATACAAAAATTGTCGACGTTTACCCGGTAGGTGCGGTCACAACCGGACTTAACGGAACTCATCTTGCAGAGTTAAAAGCCATGGCAGATTCAAAAGCGCAAGTAACAATCTTTAGTGATGATGGTAAATGCGTTGAAGACTCAGTGATAATGCGTCGAGCGCTTGAGTATGTAAAGGCGTTTGATGGATTAATAGCACAGCACGCCCAAGAGGGTCGTTTAACTTTAAATGCACAAATGAATGAATCAGAGTTGTCGTCAATTTTAGGTTTGACTGGTTGGCCAAATGTAGCTGAAGAAGCGATTGTGGCAAGAGATATTTTACTTTGCGAATTAGTGCAATCGCGCCTACATATTTGCCACGCCTCTACTCGCGGCACAGTAGAGTTATTAAGAAACGCAAAGAAAAAAAATATCAATGTCTCCGCGGAGGTCACTCCACATCATCTTTTATTAGATGAATCTTTAGTTAAATCTTATAATCCAGTTTTCAAAGTAAATCCTCCCTTGAGAAGTCAAAATGATGTACTAGCACTTCGCGAGGCTTTAATCGACGGAACAATCGACATCGTGGCGACGGATCATGCGCCGCATCCAAATGAGGATAAAGAAACCGAGTGGGCATCAGCTGCTTTCGGAATGCTTGGCCTAGAAACAGCACTCTCAATAATCTCAACTGTGATGGTTAAGGAAGGCAAATTAAGTTGGCGAGATGTGGCAAGAGTCATGAGTGAGAAGCCAGCCCAACTAGCTAGAAAATTCGATCATGGACAAAAAATCGAAGAAGGCGCTTTAGCAAATCTTTGTTTAGTTGATCCAAATTTGCAATACACCGTTAACAAAAATGAGACGCAATCGCTAAGTAAAAATAACCCATATCACGATATGTCTTTCACCGGAAAAGTGATAACCACCATATTTAAAGGTGAGATTAGTTATAGAGATAACGTGAGAGGCTAAACTTAATGTTTCAAGACGAAAATATCGCATATTTGGTGCTCGAGGATGGTCGAGTATTTACTGGTAAACCCTTTGGGGCACTTGGTGAAAGTTTTGGCGAAGCTGTGTTTGCCACTGGGATGACTGGTTATCAAGAAACGCTAACTGATCCTTCCTATTACAAACAAATAGTGATTCAAACCGCACCGCACATTGGAAACACCGGGATCAATGATGAAGATGATGAGTCCGTAAAAATTTGGGTAGCGGGGTATGTAATTCGTGATGCCTCGCGGATTTATTCAAATTGGCGTGCGAAGCGATCTTTAGAAGCAGAGTTAATTGAACAAAATATCGTTTCTATTTCGCAAGTGGACACTCGTGCGCTCACTAGACATTTAAGAGATAAAGGTGCAATGCGGGCAGGGATCTTTTCTATTAAGAATGCAGCGCTTTCTCACGCCCAAATGATTGAAAGGGTACGCGCCTCGTTGAGTATGAAGGGTGCAAACTTAACGGACGATGTAACGGTTAAAGAGCCTTTTGTTTATCGCGCAATAGGTGAGAAGAAGTTTCAAGTGGCTGCTATTGATATGGGAATGAAAACTAATATTTTGCGACAGCTAGCCCAAAGAGGAATCGAAACCCACGTACTTCCAGCAAGTGCAAGTGCGAAAGAGGTACTTAGTGCTGGAATAGATGGTGTTTTTTTATCTAATGGGCCTGGCGATCCCGCTACGGCGCAGCACCTTGTTTCGGTTACCCAAGAAATTTTAAGTGCGCAACGACCGCTGTTTGGGATATGTTTCGGAAATCAAATTTTAGCTAGAGCCGTTGGATTAGAAACTTACAAGCTAGTTTTCGGTCATCGTGGTCAAAATCAACCGGTAATAAATCTACAAACAAGAAAAGTGGATATTACAACCCATAATCACGGCTTCGCAGTGAAAAGTGACGCGGACATATTTGATACAAAGTTTGGACAAGGTGAAATCACCCATCGATGTCTGAATGATTCGGTGGTGGAGGGTCTACAAGTTCGTTCTGCAAAAGCGTTTAGTGTTCAGTATCATCCTGAGGCTGCTGCTGGGCCGCATGATGCAAACCATCTCTTCGATAAGTTTGTTGATTTAATGTCAGCTGGTAGCAATGCCTAAACGTTTAGACATCAAGTCAGTACTGATTATTGGATCAGGGCCAATCGTTATTGGACAAGCCTGTGAGTTTGATTATTCTGGCACCCAAGCATGCAAAGTTTTGAAACAAGAAGGTTTGCGTGTTATCTTGGTAAATTCAAACCCGGCAACCATAATGACTGATCCACAGTTTGCTGACGCTACTTATATAGAGCCGATTAACCCTGAAATTGTCGAAAAAATAATTGCTAAAGAAAAACCAGACGCCCTGCTCCCTACGCTCGGTGGGCAAACAGCCCTTAACACCGCAATGGCACTTGCAAAGAGTGGCGTGTTAGATCGATATGGAGTTGAGTTGATCGGCGCAAATGTGCAAGCGATCGAATCAGGTGAAAATCGAGAAGTATTTAAAAAACTGGTGCAGCGAATTGGTGGCGAAGTTGCAAAGAGTTCAATTTGCCACACGTTAGAAGAAGTTTTATTAGCAGCAAAACAATTAGGTTATCCATTGGTAGTGCGACCATCTTTCACCATGGGTGGGGCGGGATCTGGATTTGCTAATAATGAAGCAGAGCTTATAAAGATCGCTAATGACGGCTTAAGCGCATCTCCAACCACAGAAGTTCTTTTAGAAGAAAGCGTAATGGGTTGGAAAGAGTACGAACTTGAATTAATGCGCGATACAAATGACAACGTTGTTGTCATTTGCTCTATTGAAAATTTAGATCCAATGGGGGTGCATACCGGTGATTCAATAACGGTCGCACCTGCCGTTACGCTGACTGACCGCGAATATCAGATTATGCGAGACATGGCTATAAAGGTCATTAGAGAAGTTGGCGTGGATACCGGCGGATGTAACATTCAATTTGCGATAAATCCCGCTGACGGTCGGATGATAGTTATCGAAATGAATCCAAGGGTTTCGCGATCGAGCGCACTCGCTTCTAAGGCCACTGGATTTCCGATTGCAAAAATCGCTGCTCGACTTGCCCTGGGCTATACCTTGGACGAGATTCCAAATGATATTACTCAGAAAACTCCTGCGTCATTTGAACCCACTTTGGATTACATTGTTGTAAAAATTCCAAGGTTCGCTTTTGAGAAGTTTCCACAAGCGGATCCAGTTTTGACAACACATATGAAGAGCGTTGGTGAAGCCATGGCAATTGGTCGCAATTTTACCGAGAGCCTGCAAAAGGCATTGCGCAGTCTCGAAAAGAAAGAATTCATTTTCAGTTTTGAAGAAGCAGGCGAAGATGTTGAGAGTCTTTTAAAGAAATGTGCAATTGCAACTGATGGTCGAATAAAAACCGTGCAAAGAGCCTTATTTATGGGTGCGTCGGTAGCGCAGGTTTATCAGAGTACAAAAATCGATCCTTGGTTTTTAGACCAAATTAATCTAATTAATCAAATCGCGAGAGAAATTGCGAAATCTGGTGAACTCTCTTTAGAATTGATAAAAATTTCAAAAAGACATGGGTTTAGCGATAGTCAGATAGGTGAGATCCTAGGTCTCACGCAAAAAGAGGTACGTGATTATCGACATAAAAACAACTTAAGACCAGTATTTAAAACAGTTGATACCTGTGCAGCAGAATTCAAGGCTTACACCCCTTATCACTATTCAACTTGGGATGAAGAAACTGAATTAGAAATTTCTGACAAAAAGAAAATCATAATTCTTGGATCAGGCCCAAATAGAATTGGTCAAGGAATCGAATTTGATTATTCATGTGTTCATGCTGCACAAACTCTTAGCGAAGCTGGTTTTGAAACAATAATGATTAATTGCAACCCCGAAACCGTTTCGACCGATTACGATACGTCCGATCGACTTTTCTTTGAGCCACTAACACTTGAGGATGTTCTTGAAGTAATTCATGCAGAAAGTGCAAGTGGTCAAATGCTCGGGGTGATTGTGCAACTAGGCGGGCAAACACCACTCGGTTTGGCACAAGACTTAGAAGACAATGGTGTGAAAATATTAGGAACGAGCCCCCAAGCAATTCATGCAGCAGAAGATCGGGGAGCCTTCGGAAAAGTGCTCGAACAAGCCAAATTAAGAGCCCCGGCGCATTCGTTAGCAAGATCATTTAATCAAGCAAAAACGATCGCCACCCAAATCGGATATCCAGTTTTGGTGAGACCTTCTTATGTACTTGGTGGTCGTGGCATGGAAATTGTCTATAACGACGAGATGCTTGAAGAGTTTATTGAAAAAGCTACCAATATAAATCCACAGCATCCAGTTTTAGTGGATAGATTTCTCGAAGATGCGCTTGAAATTGATGTTGATGCATTGTACGACGGTACAGATATATTTATCGGTGGAATCATGGAGCACATCGAAGAAGCTGGGGTGCATTCTGGCGATTCCGCTTGTGTGATCCCACCAATTTCTATTACTGATGAGCAAATATTAGAAATAGCAGCCAGTACTGAAAAGCTAGCGAGTGGCATAGGGGTACGCGGATTACTTAACGTGCAATATGCAATTCATCA
>CAZXCT010000001.1:27208-52221 GCA_964639395.1 uncultured Bifidobacterium sp. | reverse complement strand
GCATTAGCGCGAGTTGATATTGCGCGACGCAAAGCAATTTCTCGTGCCCACACTGCAACGCACATGATTCATAAAGCATTTCGAGAAGCGTTAGGTGAGACGGCAACGCAGTTGGGCTCAGAAAACGCACCCGGCAGACTTCGCTTTGACTTTCCGTCATCCAAGCCCGTTCCTGAAAGCATTCTTCGTGATGCTGAAGCGCGAGTTAACGAATTACTGTTAGCGGATCTTTTGGTTAGTGCACGTTCTATGAGTCAAGCAGAAGCGCGAGAATTCGGCGCAATGGCTTTATTTGGCGAGAAGTATGGCGATGTGGTGAGAGTAATTAGCGTGGGGGATTGGGCGCACGAGTTATGTGGTGGTACCCATGCGGAACGCTCTGCCCAGCTTGGGGTTGTGAAGTTTTTATCTGAACAAAGTATTGGTGCTGGGGTGCGACGAGTTGAGGCACTAGTCGGTACTGATGCCTACTCATTTTTAGCGCGTGAGCATATTTTGGTAAACGAACTTGTTAATTTAGTTAAGGGTAGACCAGATGAATTAGTAGCAAAAGTTAGTTCGATGATTGATAAATTAAAAGAGGTAGAAAAAGAATTAGAAAAAATTCGAAAATCAGCCATCCTTAGCGATCTAACCAAGTACACCAATAAGGTTGAAGTAATTAATAACATTTCTGTTATTGCAGTATTAGCAGATGACGGATTATCAGCCAATGATTTACGAGAATTAACACTGGCAGTGCGCGGTACCCAAAATGGCGCATGCGTGGTGGTGGCTTTAAATACCGCCCTTGAAAAAGTAAATGCAATTGTGGCAACGAATCAGCCAGCAAGAGATGCCGGCTTGGATGCGCAGACGCTGCTTGAGGGAGCGATGCAAAAACTAAGCGGTAAGGGTGGCGGTAAGGCAGACTTAGCACAAGGTTCAGGCACCGACAGCTCACAAATACTTCAAGCACTTGCTCAAGTTAAGTCGTTGATTGCCGCTAATTAATGGGTAGTCGAATCGGTATTGATTACGGCACGGTACGAATTGGTATCGCTAAAACAGATCCCGCGGCAAAAATTGCCATCCCACTAACCACAATCTTGGTGAGCGAAACCTACTTAACAGAGTTGGTTAATTTAATTACTGATGAAAATCCGCAATGCGTTTATATTGGTTTACCGCTCAGCCTTAAAGGTGAGGTCACTAAAAGTGCCAAAGCCGCGTTAGCGCTAGCAAGTAAAATTTCAGAAAAACTACCCGAGCTAACTATTCGAATGATAGATGAGCGTTTCACTTCTAAAACCGCTAATGCGCAACTACAACAAGCCGGACTAACTACTCGCGAAACGAAAGGGTTAGTAGATCAAACAGCGGCCTTAGCCATGCTCACGCATGCGCTAGAAATCGAGACTAAAAGCGGTAAGGTGGCAGGCGTGGAATTTACTAATTGGAACAGCAAATGAACTCACCATTTGAAGTGTTTTCAACTGAAACTCTAGAAAAAAATACCAGAAAATCCAATCAAGGCTTTTTAATTGCCTTAGCGCTATTTGTATTAATGGCTGGTTTCATATTTTTTCAGTTTCAACCCTCACAGACAAATTCAGAATCAGCTGTAACAGTAGGTAATGAAGTTGTTGAAATTGAAATTAATTCTGGCGCCTCAATTACAGAAATTGGCGCCACCTTGAAAGATGCCAGAGTGTTAGCCACGGTAGAAGAATTCATCCAAGCCGCGGCGGATATTCCCCAATCTAATCAAATTGGACCAGGTCGGTACTTAATTCAACAAGGAATCACCGCATCGCAAGTGGTGTTGGCGCTACTAAATCCCGAAAGTCGAATTGGGGTAAAGATAGTTATTCCGGAGGGGGCAAGAAGTTCGCAAGTAGCAACGGCGATTGCCAATGCGCTTAAAATCGAACGTGATGAAGTTTTAGCGGTAATGGCAGATAGCGAGCAAGTGGCTCTACCAGAATGGGTGAATGGAAACATTGAAGGCACGTTGTTTCCGGCAACTTATCGATTCGACGAAGGCGTAACAACTGCCGATATTTTGAACGCGATTGTGGCCAACTTTAATCAATCGATTGAAAGTACTGATCTTTTTTCACGGGCCGAAACTGCTGGGCTCGAACCTTATGACGTATTAATTATGGCTAGCATTATTGAAAAAGAAGTTGCACCATTTGATTTTGCAAAAGCCGCGAGAGTTTTGTTAAATAGATTAGAAAAAGGGATGCAGTTACAACTAGATTCTACTTTAAATTATGCCTTAGATTCAAACACTATTGTTTTCACGAGTGAAGAGTTAGCTCAAGAAAATGATTACAACACTTATTTGATACCCGGCTTGCCACCTACCCCGATTTCAAACCCCAGCGTCAACTCAATCGCGGCAGTTTTGAATCCAGAAGTAGGGGATTGGATTTTTTGGGTTACCGTCGATTTAGATACGCGAGAAACAAAATTTGCCGTGACCAATGATGAGTTCTTGGTTTATAAACGCGAATTTCAAGAATGGTATCGCCAGAGTTTAGCCTCATGACCAAATATGCAGCAATCGTTGGACACCCAGTAAGTCATTCGCAATCACCTCAAATGCACAATGCGGCTTACCAAGAGCTCAAACTTGATTGGCAATACCTGAGAGAAGATGTGCCACCGGGTGGACTAAAAGATTTCATTTTTGCTAATCGCAATAATTATCAGGGTCTTTCAGTGACGATGCCTTTAAAAGAAGAAGCGATCTGGGTGGCCGATCAAGTTACCCCATTGGCAAAATTATTAAATAGCGCAAATACCTTATTAATTAGTGATTCAACGATTATTGCCGGTAACACTGATGTAATAGGTATAAGAGATTCTATAAAGCAAAATATCAAAAGAGATTTTGCAAGCTGCACCATTATTGGGACAGGGGCGACCGCGCGCAGTGCGCTAGCGGCTGCCTATGCCTTAAAAATAAAGAAAATTTCGGTAGTTGGTAGATCAGAAGAAAACTTAGCAAATTTTAGCAACCTAGCCGCAACTTTGAAAGTCCAAGTTCAGACACATCCATTTAACGAATTGGTGGTAACTATGGACTCAGAGTTAGTAATAAATACTGTCCCAAAAGGTGTGATGGATGATTACGCCATGCTAATTCCGGTGAGGCCAAAAGTGCTTCTGGAAGTCAACTATGCACCTTGGCCAAGCGCACTGGCGAGAGAGTGGTTATTGCGAAACGGCCGGGTAGTTAGCGGATTAGAAATGCTGTTATTTCAAGGTGTTAAGCAATTTGAATTATTTACTAAGCGAAAACCGCCGATTAAAGTAATGCGAGCCGCCTTAACTTAGTTAATGAACTACTTTTATTTTGCAGTTTTAATAGCTGCGATTTATATTTCTTATTTTGATCTAAAGACAAAAACTATCCCTGACAAGTTCAACGCTGCGCTACTAGGATTTGTTTTTTTGGCGACACCTTTGGTGGCAAAAGACCTTGAAAGTTTCTTTAAAGCCTGGCTGGTTGGCGCAGCGGTGTTCGTAGCGTTCTATTTTTTAGCGGTAGTTTCTCACGGCGCTTTTGGCGGAGGCGATGTTAAATTTGCCCCCAGCCTGAGTGTGGCGTTGGCGATGAGCGAGTTAAGGCTTGCCGGCTATGGGATTTTTGTTGCATTTCAAATTGCCGCGCTAGTCGCGCTGGTGCTGCTTATAACAAAAAAGCGTAGTTTGCGACAGACAATCGCCTTTGGCCCTTATTTAACTCTCGGATTTGCCACGGTATGGGTTACAAATTTGGTGGTTGCGTAAAGATTTTGACCTAATGGAACAATAGACACATGATTAGATGGCTTACCGCAGGTGAATCTCACGGGGAAGCGCTTACCGCAATTTTAGAAGGCGCCCCAAGCGGGATCCGTATTACGCGAGAGCAAATTCGCAATGATTTAGCGAGACGGCGTCTTGGGGTAGGGCGTGGTGCCCGTATGAAATTTGAGCAAGATGAATTAGAAATTTTGGGTGGCGTTCGCCATGAAATAACTATGGGCTCACCAATTTCTTTACGCATTGGTAACACAGAATGGCCTAAATGGAAAGAAGTCATGAGTGTTGATGCAGTTGACGAAAGTGTATTAGCGGAACTCGCTAGAAACGCCCCATTAACAAAGCCCCGACCTGGTCATGCTGATTTAGTTGGCATGCAGAAATACGATTTTGAAGAGGCTCGTCCAATTTTAGAGCGCGCTTCAGCGCGTGAAACTGCCGCGCGAGTTGCCTTGGGGGTAATTGCGAAAAACTTTTTAAAACAAGTAGGCGAAATAACTGTCTTAAGCCATGTGGTGCAAATTGGAACAGTTAAGTTAACGCAAGATTTAATCCCGGCTAGCGGCGACCTTGAAAAAATTGATGAAGATCCGGCTAGATGCATTGACGCAAAAACGAGTGAATTAATGCAAGCAGAAGTTGCACAAGCCCATAAAGACGGTGACACCTTAGGTGGTGTGGTTGAAATTGTGGTTTACAACCTTCCACCCGGCTTAGGATCGCACGTGCATCACGACAGAAGAATTGATGCAAAATTAGCGGGCGCCTTAATGGGTATTCAGGCCATAAAAGGTGTAGCAGTAGGTGATGGATTTGACGCAGCAACTAAAAGAGGATCAGTTGCGCACGATGAAATATTTTTGGGTGATAAAGGATTAACTAGAAACACTTCACGAAGCGGTGGGACAGAAGGCGGAATGACCACTGGTGAAGTGCTGAGAGTACGCGCCGCGATGAAACCAATTTCGACAATTCCAAAGGCATTGCAAACAGTTGATGTAAGTACCAAAGAAGAAACAAAAGCGCATAATCAACGATCAGATGTTTGTGCGGTGCCGGCTGCTGGTGTGGTGGCGGAGGCGATGGTGGCCTTAGTGTTATTTGAGGCAATGCTTGAAAAATTTGGTGGCGATAGCCTTAACGAAACCAAGCGCAATCTAACTAGCTACTTAGCCAATTTAAAGATTAAGTAATCATGGCACCGATCGTAGTTTTAGTTGGTGCCCCCGGAAGCGGTAAATCAACTATCGGCAACCTATTGGCTGGCAAACTTGGGGTTGAATTTGTTGATATCGATGAAGAAATTGAAAAACTCACGCAGAAATCGATTTCTCAAATATTTATAGATGATGGTGAAGCGGAGTTTCGTCGACTAGAAAAGTCGCAAATAGCAGATACTTTAGCTACGTCACAAGCAGTGGTTTCGTTAGGTGGTGGTGCGGTGTTAGACGCTGACACTCGAACACTATTAAAAACCCACAACACACTTTGGTTGCAAGTGAATTCCAATGTGGCGGCAAGTCGAGTGGGTTTAGCACAAGCCCGGCCGGTTTTAGTTGGCAATGTACGCACAAAATTAATTGAGTTACTAAAGGCCCGTACCCCATTTTATGAAGAAGTGGCTAAATATTCGTTAGACACCAATGATAAATCAACTGACCAAGTTGTGTCTGAAATTATGAAATGGCTTAAAAATGAATAATATTGAACGCCTAACGGTTAATGCTGACAAATCCTATGAAGTCATTATTGGTGATGGGGCATTGCAAGAAGTAACCAAACTTATTTCTAATAAAGTTTCTCAATTAGCCGTAATTTACCCAAAAGATTTGAAATCGCATTTTGAAAATCTGCTAAGCGTACTCTCTTCATTAGATCTCAAAATTGTGCCAATCGAAGTAGCAAATGCAGAAGATTCAAAAAATTACCAAACAGCCATTTCAGTTTGGGATGAGCTGGGTAAAAATAACTTCACAAGAAATGATTTAATAATCGCTATCGGGGGCGGCGCGACGACTGATTTAGCTGGCTTCATCGGGGCAACTTGGCTGCGCGGGGTTGCAGTTGTTTTGATTCCAACTTCGCTATTAGCAATGGTCGATGCTGCGATTGGTGGCAAAACCGGCATCAATACCGAAGCTGGTAAAAACTTAGTAGGCGTTTTTTCTTCACCAATTGGTGTGATTTGTGATTTGTCATTTTTAACATCGCTGCCAAAGCCCGATTTAGCCGCAGGTTTAGCAGAGGTTATTAAATGCGGATTTATTGACGATGTTTCAATTTTAGATATATTTGAAAATGAATTTGACATCAATCAACCTATTTCTTTAAGCCAATTAGCAGTACTAATTAAAAAAGCCGTCACTACAAAAGCAAAGATTGTCGCTAGCGATTTCAAAGAAACTTCGCAAAGTGATTTGGGCCGTGAGATATTAAATTACGGTCATACGTTGGCTCATGCCATTGAAAAGTTAGAAGACTTCAAATGGCGTCATGGTGATGCGGTGGCAGTGGGTATGGTGTTTGCCGCTGAGTTATCCCATCAGGCCGGGTTACTTTCGGCGGACGAGGTCGCACGACACCGGCTATTGATTTCAAGATTAGGTTTGCCAACTAGCTATAACGCAAAGAGTTTGCGTGAAGTTCTCGATGTTATGGCTATTGATAAAAAGACGCGTGGCAACACTTTGAGATTTGTGGTGCTTAAAGCGATAGGCAAACCAACTAGACTTGAAGGGCCAAGTGACGAAATTTTGAACAAGGCTTGGCAAAAAGTGAGTGAGAGATGAATCTTTTAATTCTTAATGGTCCGAATTTAGCGCGGCTTGGTGTTCGCCAGCCAGAAATCTATGGCTCAATGACTTTTGAAGAATTAACTCAACAGTGTGTCACCTACGCTAAAGAACAGGGCTTTGATGCCGAAGTTAAACAAACAGATGATGAAGCAACATTAATTAAATGGCTGCACCAAGCGGCAGATAGCGCAACGCCAGTGATTATGAATCCAGCTGCGTTTACCCATTACAGTTACGCAGTCAGAGATGCCGCGGCACAACTAACCGCACCTTTAATTGAAGTACATTTATCAAATCCTGCAGCACGTGAAGAATTTCGTCATCACTCAGTTACTGCGGGGGTAGCACTAGGGGTAGTTGCTGGCTTTGGTTTAAATAGTTACTTGTTAGCAATTAGTGCTATGCGAAACCATTTAGCAAATGCAAAGTGAGCGTCGCAACGCACTTCGCAAGGTATTAGTAAATGATTGGGCGCTTTTTTTAGACCCAATAAGTATTCATTATTTAAGTGGATTTAGCGGATCTAACGCTTTGCTACTAGTTTCACCCAGCAGTAGTGAAGATTTACTAATTACTGACGCTCGCTATCGCGAGCGAATAAAGTTAATTTCGCAAGATATTAATTGCAAAGTTGAAGTCAATCTTTTTGAATCACTACCCAGGCTGCTTCCACAAAAAATTAATTTGGTGGTTGACCCCAAGCGTTTAACAATGCACCAAGGCGCGGTACTTAAGGATTTGCTACCTAATGTTGTGATTGACGCGAGAGATAATTTGCTAGATGAAATGCGTGCAGTAAAAGATGAAGCAGAAATCGCCTCCCTCAGAAAGGCTTGTGACATTACAAGTCAATCGCTTTGGTATTTAATAAATGACTTGCGAGCGGGCATGAGTGAGAGACAAATTGCCAAAAAATTTTGGCAAAATGCGCTTGAGCGTGGGGCTGATGAATTGGCGTTTGAAACGATTGTTGCGAGTGGGGTAAATGGCGCAAGCGCTCATCATTTACCAACCGGTCGTGTGCTCGAACACGGGGATATGGTGACAATTGATTGCGGCGTTAAGTATCAGGGCTATTGCTCTGACATGACGCGTACGGTCTTTATAGGCCAATCGCACAGTTGGCAGGTTGAGATCTATCAAGCGGTAATGCAAGCGCAGGGCTTAGCACGTGAATCTGCCCAAGTAATGATGAAAGCAAATGAGATTGATGCCAAAGCGCGAGATTACATTCATTCTGCTGGTTTTGGTGAATACTTCATTCATGGCACAGGTCATGGGGTAGGGCTAGAAGTACATGAGGCGCCATATATTTCTAAAACAAATGCAGTGCACCTGAAAGAAAATTTTTGCTTCACCGTTGAACCCGGAATCTATTTACCCGGTCAAGGGGGAGTTCGAATTGAAGATACTTGTATCCTCACGGGTGAGGGTTTAGAAGTCCTCACCAAAGGTTCGCACGAAATCGTGTGCGTAGGTTAAAAAGTAAAGGAAACCATGGCAACCACAAATGATCTGAAAACGGGATTAGTCCTAAACCTCGATGGGCAGTTGTGGAGTGTAGTTGACTTTCAACACGTAAAACCTGGCAAGGGCGGTGCGTTTGTTCGCACAAAATTAAAAAATATTTTAAGTGGCAAAGTTGTAGATAAGACTTTTAATGCTGGAGTAAAAGTTGAGACAGCCAGCGTAGATAAGCGCGATATGCAGTTCTCTTATCGCGATGGTGATGACTGGGTCTTTATGGATGTCGGTAATTATGAATTAGTAACAATTGCAAATAAAACTGTCGGCGAATCCGGCGGATACATGCTAGAAAATCAGCAGGTGATGGTGGCATTTCATGAAGGAAGCCCACTTTATTTAGAACTGCCTGCCAGCGTTTCGTTAAAAATTGAATACACCGAGCCAGGGCTACAAGGCGATCGTGCGACCGGTGGTTCTAAAAAAGCCAAGCTAGAAACTGGGATTGAAGTTGACGTACCACTATTTATAGAACAAGGCGAAATAATCAAAGTTGATACTCGCGATAATTCTTATCTTGGTCGTGCTTAAATTTAATGAAAGCCAGAACAAAAGCTCGTAAAAGAGCACTAGATATTCTTTTTGAAGCCGACCTCAAAGGTGTAGCACTTTCAGAAATATGGTCAGAAGCCGACCAAGCCGATGAGTTTGTGAACTTTTTAGTTACTGGGGTGCTAACCGCGAGTGCTCAAATTGACAGTTTAATTCAGGCAACTTCTACTAGTTGGTCAATCGAAAGAATGCCTGCGGTTGATAGAAACATTCTTCGTTTAGCAATTTTTGAAATGCAAAACTCCACAGATACCCCTAAAGCGGTGGTGATTTCAGAAGCAGTCGAATTAGCAAATACGCTCAGCACGCAAGAATCATCGCAATTTATTAATGGAATTTTAGCCAAAGTTTGATTGTGCCCCGAGTGAGAGTCGAACTCACACTGGTACGAGTTTGAGTCGTATGCCTCTGCCAGTTGGGCTATCGGGGCCCAAGGCATAACTTTACGACAAATAAAAGATTAATTCCCCACCACCTAGGCTAGGGGAGTATGAGCAATCCAATTCGCATCGTGGTGGCTGAAGATGAGGCATTAATTCGTCTTGATTTAACTGAGTCATTAACTGCGCTCGGGTTTGAAGTTGTCGCAAATGTAGCCGACGGTGAGAGTGCGATCACTGCTGTGAAAACACTTAAACCAGACATCGCGATTTTAGACGTAAAAATGCCGGTGCTAGATGGATTGAGCGCAGCAGAAGAAATCTTGAGTGAAAAGCTCTGCGCAGTTGTGATGTTGACAGCGTTCAGTCAAATCGAATTAATTGAAAAGGCAAATGATGCGGGGGTTATGGCGTATCTAACAAAGCCATATCGCGCTACAGATTTAGTACCAGCGATAGAGATTGCGGTCAGCAGATTTAAAGAGATGAATCAATTAGCAAGCGAAGTTTCTGAGTTAAGTGAACAGTTGCGTATGAGAAAGGTAATTGAAAGAGCCAAAGCTGCACTAATTAAAGAATTAAACCTCACAGAACCACAAGCCTTTGATTGGTTACAAAAAACTGCTATGGACAAAAGAAAAAAGATGGTAGAAGTAGCCGAGGTAGTTTTGAAAGAATTTAAGGGTTAATTAGCTTCACTTAATAACTAATTTTTGACTTAGTTTTACTAGAACCAAACGGTAGCAAGATGCAAAAATAATGGCGCAAAAATCAACGCCGGAATCAAATCCCCAACGGCAATGGCTCTTAGTTTTAGTAGTCTGATTCCTACCGCAATTAAAAGTAATCCACCAGTTGCATTAAGAATTGACACTGCTGCCAAACTCAATACTTCGCCTAGAAAAAACCCCACCAACGTGAAAAAACCTTGATAAACCCCAACAACTATTGCAGAAAACGCCACACCCCAGCCCAGCGAGGCAGCAAAGGCGATTGAAGCAAAAAAATCTAGGGTGGATTTTAGAATTAGTTGATCAATACCTCTAGCTAATCCATCGCTGATTGATCCTAAAATTGCTAAGGGGCCAACCGCAAATACCAATGAGGCTGAGACAAAACCCTCTACAAATCTAACTGATGAATCATTTTTGTTCGCAAAGCGAGATTTAATCTTTTCACCTAATTTTTCAATTCGCACCTCAAGTTGAAGATAATTACCAACCAAAGCACCGATGACTAATGCTGCCAAAATTATTAAAACGGCGGCACCAGTAGAGATCACTTCTGTTAGTGCGGGGTCAACTATTGCCACCACGCTAAAAGCTCCAACTAAAAGCGTAACTAGCCCTAATGCGTCAGTAACGATCTCACGAGCAGATTGTTTGATTCGATTACCCAGCAACACGCCGATTGTTGCGCCCAACCCAATTGCTAAAACATTAATTAAAGTGCCAAGTCCGATCAAGACTCAGCCTTGTTTTTAAAAAATACCGTTAGTTTGCCCGATGCAGTTAACTTCTCATTTTCATCTTTTATATTAAAGCCATAGGTGCCAATTGATTTGCCCAACTGTAATGCAGTCGCGACACAGGTGACATCGCCTTTAGTAGCAGGTCGATGGTGAGATATTTGTAAATCAACGCCAACTGCTACTTGTTTTGGAAAGGCGTGAACGTTTGCTGCGATTGAGGCAAGTGTCTCTGCTAAAACTGCGCTGGCTCCACCATTTAATAAACCCAAAGGTTGGCGGTTTCCGGTAACGGGCATAGTGGCTACTGCTTTTTGTGCGGATACTTCAATTAGTTTTATACCCATCGATTGCGCTAATTCACCTAACCCATAGGCATTTAAAGCTAGGGTGAGTTCTTCGTTAGATAATTTGTCCATGGGAATATCGGCACGAGACGAAGGTTTATTCACTGAGTCAGATTCAACCACCCCTAAAGCCTAGGATCAGTTCCATGTCAACTAAAGCCGCACCACCCAGATTGCTGTTAGTTGACGGAAACTCTTTAGCGTACCGCGCTTTTTACGCACTTCCTTTAGAGAGTTTTTCGACAAATACCGGTCAACCAACTAACGCGGTGTATGGGTTCTCAACCATGTTTTTAAATGTGCTTAGTGCTGAAGCGCCAACCCACGTGGCGGTGGCATTTGATGTTTCTCGTCAAACTTTTCGAACTGAACTTTATAGCGAATACAAGGCAAATAGAGAAAAGAGTCCGGACGAGTTTATTTCACAGTTGGGTTTTATCGATAAATTCTTGGATGCTTTCAAAATTAAAACATTACGTAAACCAGGTTTTGAGGCCGATGACTTGATCGCCACCATGGCAAAGGCGGGAGCAGCAGACGGGTATGAAGTTTTAATTCTTACTGGCGATAGAGATGCGTTTGCTTTGGCTAATGAATCTATTACTGTGCTTTATGCGCTACGTGGCGTTAGCGAAATTGCCCGGATGACACCTGCCGCTATTTTTGATAAATATGGTTTGACTCCAACGCAGTACCCAGACTTTGCTGCACTGCGCGGTGATAGTTCAGACAATCTTCCGTCAGTTCCCGGGGTAGGTGAAAAAACCGCAACTAAATGGATTACCCAATACGGAAACCTCTCAGCACTATTAGCGAACGCTGATGAAATTGGGGGCAAGGTAGGGCAATCTTTAAGAGACAATGTGGCGCAGGTAAAACTAAATCGGCAATTAACAGAATTAGTTATTGATGTAGCGATAGACACCAATTTACAAAATTATGCCTTAGCGCCACCTGAAGTTGATAAAGTTTTACAAGTTTTTACCGATCTAGAATTTAATAGCCTGAAAACAAAGTTCAAAAATTTATATAGTAATGAGATGCCAAAAGCTGAGCCAGTTAAATTCAAACAGTTAACAGGCAAGCAAGCAGTCGAATGGCTTAAGGCTGATTGCAATGAGCCAGTAGCACTTAGCGTTATATTTAATAATGAAAACCCGGCATTTGCCGCATTCAGTACCAGTGCAGATTTCATAGTTGAGCTAACTGAGGTACCGGACGAGTTTGCCGCCTGGTGCGCAAATGAAAAAATCCTAAAGCAAGTTCACGACGTTAAACCACTTGCTAAATGGTGTTTGAGTAAGAATCAAACTTTTGCAGGGTTAATTTTTGATACACATATTGCGGGATATCTATTGAACCCCGGTAGCCGAAGTTTAGATTTAGCAGATTTATCAATGGAGTATTTGAATACAAACTTGGCCCAAACGCAAATTGGTGAGGCTCAATTATTTGAAGAGCTAACAGTTGATCACACTGTTTTAGTAAGTCAAGCAAACGCAACTAAATTGTTGAGTAATATTTTAGTAACTAGATTAGACGAGCATGAGCTAACAAAGTTATTTATTGAGCTAGAGCTACCGTTGGCGCTACTGCTTGGCCAGATGGAATCGCATGGCATCGCGATGGATTTACCGTATTTACTCGAGCTTGAAACAGAATTTAATACTCAGGCAAATAAGGCAATACAAAAAGCGCATGAGATTGCTGGTCGAGAATTTAATCTTGCTTCACCTAAACAACTACAAGAAATATTGTTTGAAGAAAGAAAGCTCCCTAAGACTAAAAAAACTAAAACTGGATTCACTACTGATGCCGAGGCACTTAATTGGCTTTTTGAAACGACGAAAGACCCTTTACTTGAGTTAATACTTAAATATCGAGAAGTGATAAAACTTAAGCAAGTGGTAGCAAGCCTGATACCTTTAGTTGATAAGCACGGCAGAATACACACCACATTTAACCAAACTGTAACTTCTACCGGCAGGTTGTCTTCACAAGATCCGAACTTGCAGAATATTCCAATTCGAACTGACCAAGGAAAGAAAATACGCAAAGCATTTGTGTGTGCAAATGATTTTGAAACACTCTTGACAGCGGATTACTCTCAAATTGAAATGCGTATTATGGCGCATCTTTCTGATGATAAAAATCTAATTGCGGCATTCAACTCTGGTGAAGATCTACACACCACGGTGGGGGCTTTGGTTTTTGGTGTAAGCAAAGATCAAGTTAATGAAGATTTACGAAGGCAAGTTAAAGCCATTTCTTACGGTATTGCTTATGGTCTTAGTAGTTATGGATTGAGTCAAACATTACAAATTGAGGTTTCACAGGCGAGCAAGTTAATGGACACTTATTACCAGCGCTTTGGGGGAGTTCGAGATTATTTACAGCTCGTGGTGGAAGCTGCAAAAAAGACTGGCTACACGCAGACGATCTTAGGTAGACGCCGCTATCTGCCTGATTTAAATAGTACTAATCGACAACTGCAACAAATGGCCGAACGCATGGCACTAAATGCACCGATTCAAGGCTCAGCCGCTGATTTGATCAAGTTAGCAATGCTAAAAGTTGACAAAGAAATATCACAATCAAATCTCAAATCTCGACTTGTGTTGCAAGTGCATGACGAGTTGATTATTGAAGTAGCCCCCGGGGAGCTCTCGATCTTGAAAGAGATTTTGCCGCGGGCCATGAGTGAGGCGATTAAACTCAAGGTTCCATTGGCGGTTTCGTTGGGGATTGGGCCATCTTGGGCTCAAGCGGCGCACTAGCGTACGCTTGGACAGTTGAGTTATTGATGCTTCATCCGACAGGGCGTGATGAGGTGACTTCTAGTCAAATCAAAAACTCGAATTCCTACTAGTAAAAATCGCAATCTGATTTAAGATTGCTTGAAAGATAATTCAAATAATGTCTGTTTCTTCAACCGCAAGTCCGCAAGTAGCCATAAATGATATTGGCACTACCGAGGAACTACTCGCTGCAATCGATAAAACCATCAAATACTTTAACGATGGTGATTTAGTTGAAGGTGTAGTTGTAAAAGTTGACCGAGATGAAGTACTACTAGATATCGGCTATAAAACCGAAGGTGTTATCCCATCACGAGAATTAACTATTAGACACGATGTTGACCCTAACGATGTAATTAAAGTTGGCGACAGCGTAGAAGCATTGGTATTACAAAAAGAAGACAAAGAAGGACGCTTAATACTTTCAAAGAAGCGCGCACAATATGAACGCGCTTGGGGAAGCATTGAAAAGATTAAAGCAGAAGATGGCGTTGTTAAAGGCCATGTAATTGAAGTAGTCAAGGGCGGATTAATAGTTGATATTGGTCTGCGTGGATTTTTGCCTGCCTCACTTGTTGAAATGCGTCGCGTACGTGATCTTTCGCCGTACATGGGCCAAGATATTGAAGCAAAAATTATCGAGCTTGATAAAAATCGAAATAACGTGGTGCTTTCACGTAGAGCATGGTTAGAACAATCACAATCTGCTTCTCGATCAACATTTTTAAATCAGTTACAAAAAGGTCAAATTCGCTCTGGTCATATTTCTAGCATCGTTAACTTCGGTGCCTTCGTTGACTTAGGTGGCGTAGATGGCTTAGTGCATGTTTCTGAACTCTCATGGAAGCACATTGAACACCCATCAGAAGTTGTTGAAGTCGGAATGCCGGTAACGGTTGAAGTACTAGAAGTAGATATGGAACGTGAACGTGTATCACTTTCTCTAAAATCTACCCAAGAAGATCCTTGGCAACAATTTGCGAGAGAACACAAGATTAATCAGGTTGTGCCTGGCAAGGTAACAAAACTTGTTCCTTTTGGTGCGTTCATTCGAGTAGCCGATGGGATCGAAGGTTTAGTTCACATCTCTGAACTAAGTCAAACTCATGTAGAAATCCCAGAGCAAGTAGTGCAGGTTGGTCAAGAAGTTAGCGTCAAAGTTATTGACATTGACTTAGATCGCCGTCGCATCTCACTGTCAGTCAGACAAGCAGAAGATGGTTCAGATTCAACTGCTGCGTTTGATCCTTACCAATATGGAATGTCGGCGGTTTATGACGACGCCGGTAAGTACATTGGGCCAGAAGGATTTGATCCAACAACTGGTGAGTGGAAGTCTGGATTTGAAGAACAAAAAGAAGAATGGCAACGCCAATACTCTCAAGCGCTAGCTAAATGGCAAGCTGAAACGGGAGCAAATGACGCTGGCAGACTGTCACAGAACAGCAAGTTGGCCGAACTAAAAGATAAATTAGATCAAGAATCTTAAGAGTTATGGATTGACTTGCGAGTTGGCTTAACGGGCGGAATTGGTGCTGGTAAGAGCACTGTTTCCGCCCTTTTTTCAAAATTGGGTGCAGTAGTTATTTCTTCTGACGCAATTGTGCAAGAAGTACTCGACCGTCCAAGTGTCCAAAGCCAACTAATTGAGATATTCACCCCAGAAGTCGTAAAGGATTCAAAAACAGATCGAAAGTTTCTTGCCGAACACGTATTTCTAGATCCAAATTTAAGAGTCAAATTAGAAAGTTTAATACACCCTTTGGTGAGAGTAGAAGTTGAAAAGAGATTTTCGCAATTAGCGCCCGGGCAAATCGGCGTCAATGAAGTGCCATTACTTTTTGAGGTGGGACTTGAGGCTAACTACGACTGCATCGTAAGCGTTTTGGCAGATAGAGAGCAGCGAATTGCTCGTTCGGTTGCAAGGGGATTGACGCGGGCTGATGCAGTTGCACGATTAAGTGTTCAGGTGGAAGATGAAGTCCGGATAGAAAAAAGTGATTTTTTAATTGAAAACAACGGCGACTTAACTGAATTATCATTAAAAGTAACGGAGGTTTGGGGGCAGATTTTAGCTCTCAGTAAAAAATGAGCCTGGCACCTAAGTTAAATCGAAAAGTTGCTCCCTTTGAAGTGATCTCCGATTACATACCGGCAGGTGATCAGCCGAAAGCAATCGAAGATCTAACAAAACGCATCAACAACGGTGAAAAACATGTAGTGCTGCTAGGCGCCACCGGAACCGGAAAGTCCGCCACCACCGCTTGGTTGATAGAAAAGTTACAAAGGCCAACATTGGTAATTGAGCCAAATAAAACCCTTGCGGCGCAGATGGCAAATGAATTAAAACAAATGCTTCCTAATAATGCAGTTGAGTATTTTGTCTCTTATTACGATTATTACCAACCAGAAGCCTACGTGCCACAAACAGATACCTTTATTGAAAAAGATGCCACCGTCAATGCTGAAGTCGAGCGCTTGAGACACTCGGCTACCAGCTCATTACTTACCCGAAGAGATGTAATTGTGGTAGCGACGGTTTCTTGTATTTATGGTTTAGGTACTCCAGAAGAATACATTCAGCAAGCTATCAAAATAGCTAAAGGCGAAAGTATCAGCCGAGACACAATTTTAAAAAAACTTGTCAATATCCAATATGCCCGCAATGACATCGCTTTTGAGCGAGGCACTTTTCGGGTGCGTGGTGACACGGTTGAGGTGTTTCCGGTTTATGAAGAATATGCGGTACGGATTGAAATGTTTGGCGATGAAATAGATCGAATTTTAACTTTGCATCCTTTGACCGGTGAAATAGTCTCTGATGATCAAGAATTGATGATTTTTCCGGCTACGCACTATGTGGCTGGCCCAGATCGCACCGCCAAGGCGATGAGTTACATCGAAGAAGAATTGCAACATCGGTTAAGCGATCTTCGTAAGCAAAATAAGATTCTAGAAGAACAACGGCTTCGAATGCGTACTACTTTTGATCTAGAAATGATTAGAGAGCTTGGATTCTGCTCAGGAATAGAAAACTATTCACGTTTTTTTGATGATCGCCCGGCCGGCTCAGCCCCGAACACGCTTTTAGATTATTTTCCTGAAGATTTTCTGCTAGTGATTGATGAATCGCATGTTACGGTTCCGCAAATTGGGGCAATGTACGAAGGCGATCGTTCTCGCAAAAGAACTTTGGTTGATTATGGTTTTCGCTTACCAAGTGCGATGGATAATCGCCCTTTAAAGTGGGTTGAATTTGAAGAGCGGGTGGGTCAAACGGTTTATCTTTCAGCGACGCCCGGCAAATATGAATTAGCAAAAGTTGAATCAGTGGTTGAACAGGTTATTCGCCCAACTGGTTTGATTGACCCACAAATTTTGGTACATCCGATTAAAGGTCAAATTGACGACTTATTGCACAGAATTAAAGAAAGAGCTAATCGCAATGAAAGAGTATTAGTAACTACCTTAACTAAAAAAATGTCAGAAGAGTTAACTGATTTTTTAACAGAAAAGGGTGTAAGGGTGCGCTATCTCCATAGTGAGATTGACACGCTGCGCCGGGTTGAGTTACTTCGTGAGTTAAGACTTGGAGTGTTTGATTGTTTAGTTGGCATTAATTTATTGCGTGAAGGTTTGGATTTACCTGAAGTTTCTTTGGTGGCAATTTTAGATGCTGATAAGCAGGGTTTTCTTCGCTCTGAAACAAGCCTAATTCAGACGATTGGTCGCGCTGCCCGAAATGTTTCAGGTCAAGTTGTAATGTACGCCGATACCATCACGGCGCAAATGCAGGCGGCGATCGGTGAAACTAATCGCAGACGTGACAAGCAATTGGCTTACAACAAAGAACACTCAATTGACCCAACCCCATTGCGTAAGAAGATTGCTGACATCACAGACTCGATTGTGAGAGAAGACGAAGATACCCAGTTGGCCTTAGCCGAAATTTCAAAAAAGAAGAAGTACGCCCACGCGGCGTCCGTCGATTTGGCTGAATTGATAACAGAATTGACCCAAGCAATGCATCAAGCCGCGTCAGAACTAAATTTTGAAGTGGCAGCAAGATATCGGGACGAAATTCGAGACTTGAAAAAAGAGTTGCGCCAAATGGTGAAAGCTAATTAGCCGAAAAAGGATTGTGTAAAAAAATGACCGTGTCACCTTTAATATGGGGGATAACCCTATTGGTAGTTACTTTGGTTTATTTAGTTGACTTTATCCATGCAAAAAGAAACCCGCATGTGGTTACTATTAAAGAAGCAACGACTTGGGTTTTAGTTTATGTAAGCGCCGCGTTGATTTTTGGTGCAGGGATGTGGGTGCTAAGAGGTCCACAAGCAGGGCAAGAATTTATCGCAGGTTGGATTACCGAATACAGCCTCAGTGTTGATAATTTGTTTGTTTTTGTAATTATTCTTTCAGCCTTCAGTGTTCCAAAAATTTATCAACAAACCGTATTGCAGATCGGAATTTTTGGGGCGTTGATATTGCGATTCTTCTTCATTCTGATCGGCGCGGCTTTAATCGCACGTTTCTCGTGGATCTTTTTTATCTTCGGGGCATTTTTGGTATACACCGCAATAAAGTTAATTAAACATAATGGAGTGGAGTTTGACCCGGCAAATAGCAAAGTTCTCAAACTAGCAGAGAAGATAATCCCGCTCACACCTCAATTTCACGAAGGTAAGTTCAGGGTCAAAATAGCTAAAAAATACTTCTATACTCCGATGTTCATCGTGATGATTGCGATATTTTCAACTGACATTGTTTTTGCGCTAGATTCAATACCGGCAATTTTCGGTTTGACCAGCGATCCCTACATAGTCTTTACGGCAAACGCTTTTGCCTTAATGGGTCTACGACAACTGTATTTTTTATTGGATGGATTATTGGCAAAGTTGATTTACTTAGGCTATGGACTAGCAGTTATTTTAGGATTTATCGGTATAAAAATGTTGTTGCACGCAGCACATGAAAATGGGTTTGAGCAGGTAACAGAAATTCCGATTTCGCTCTCTTTAATAGTTATTGTCAGCACCATCACTTTGACGGTGATTATTAGTTTAATTCAAGCCAAACGGCATCCTGAACTAGTTTCTAAACTTGGCTCAAAAGATTAAATTTATAGATTATGAAATCTGACCAACTTGTTGTTCGCGGCGCGCGAGAGCATAATTTAAAAGATGTTTCAATTGAGATCCCACGAGATTCATTAATTGTATTCACAGGATTATCTGGATCTGGTAAGTCGTCTTTGGCATTCGATACAATTTTTGCAGAAGGCCAGCGTCGTTACGTAGAGAGTCTTTCTGCCTACGCGCGACAATTTTTGGGTCAAATGGACAAGCCAGATGTTGATTTTATTGAAGGTCTTTCCCCAGCCGTTTCGATCGATCAGAAATCTACTAATCGAAATCCTCGTTCTACCGTCGGAACAATTACCGAAGTTTATGACTATTTACGCCTACTTTTTGCACGAGCCGGAATTCCACATTGCCCAAAGTGCACAAAAGAAATTAAACGCCAAAGCCCCCAACAAATTGTTGACCAGGTTTTAGAATTAGAAGAAAACACAAAGTTTCAAGTTTTGGCACCGATGATTTCGGGCCGCAAGGGCGAATACCTTGAACTTTTTAAACAACTAACAACTGACGGGTACTCTCGAGTGAGAGTAAACGGCACCACTTACCCGATTGCAGAAGTACCGAAACTAAAAAAACAAGAAAAGCACACTATCGAAGTAGTGGTTGATCGCCTGAGCGTAAAAGTAGAGTCGCGCCGACGCATCACCGACAGCGTCGAAACCGCGTTGCGTTTGGCAAACGGGGTAGTAGTACTAGATTTTGTTGATCGAAGCGAGAAAGACAAAGATCGCTTCAGGATTTTTTCAGAACACTTAGCGTGCCCTAATTGTAATCTTTCATTTGATCAACTTGAGCCAAGATCTTTTTCTTTTAACTCACCCTTTGGCGCTTGTAGCGAGTGCGATGGATTAGGCGTCCGACTTGAAGTAGATGTTGAACTCTTAGTACCAAATGAAGATCTTTCAATTAGACAAGGTGCGATTAGTCCATTTTCTAGTATCAACGTCAGTGAGTACTGGGCTCGATTACTTGAAGCGGTAAGTGAAGATCTTGGTTTCGACTTAGCGACACCTTGGCGTCAATTGCCAGCAAAAGTTAAAAAAGCCTTGCTTCACGGCTACGACTCTGAATTACACGTTAAGTATAAAAATCGCTTTGGCCGCTCTCGCTCATACTGGACTGACTTTGAAGGTGCGGTCAATTACGTAACGCGCCGACTTGAAGAGGCAGATTCTGAAACTAGTCGAGAGCGCTTTACCGGATTTATGCGCGAAGTACCTTGCGATGAATGTAAAGGCGCCAGGTTAAAACCTATTTCTTTAGCGGTAACTATCGGCACCAAAAATATTGCGCAAGTAGCAGCTTTGAGCATCAAAGAAGTCAGTGAATTTTTAAATAATTTAAAACTTAACGCTAGACAAACTGCGATAGCCGGAAGAGTTTTAAAAGAAGTTAGAGAACGCTTGCAATTTTTGTTAGATGTTGGTCTTGATTATTTGAGCCTAGATCGGGCCGCCGGGTCACTTTCAGGCGGTGAAGCGCAGCGAATCAGGCTCGCGACTCAAATTGGCTCAGGCTTAGTTGGAGTGCTGTATGTGTTAGATGAGCCAAGTATTGGGTTACATCAAAGAGATAACAAACGACTAATTGACACCTTAATTCGACTACGAGAATTAGGAAACACTTTGATTGTGGTTGAGCACGATGAAGACACAATTAAATCAGCGGATTGGGTGGTGGATATTGGCCCCGGTGCTGGTGAGCACGGTGGAATGGTCGTTCATAGTGGCTCTTACCAAGATTTAATTAAGAATAAGAAATCGCTGACTGGTGATTATCTGAGTGGCAGAAAGAGTATTGCCATACCCACAAAAAGAAGAAAGATTGATCCAAGCCGCAAAGTTACGGTAGTTGAGGCAACGGCAAATAACTTGAAAAAACTCACCGTTGATTTTCCGCTTAGTACCTTTATTGCCGTCACTGGAGTTAGCGGCTCCGGAAAATCAACGTTAGTTAATGATGTTTTGTATTCAGCGCTGGCACGGGATTTAAATGGAGCCCGCATTGTTCCAGGTAAACATAAAGCTATTAAGGGCGCCGATTCGATCGATAAAGTCGTACATGTAGATCAAAGTCCAATCGGCAGAACACCACGAAGTAATCCTGCTACCTATACCGGAGTCTTCGACCATATTCGAAAGTTATTTGCCGAGACGCAAGAAGCAAAAATTCGTGGTTATCAGCCTGGTCGTTTTAGTTTCAACGTAAAGGGCGGACGCTGCGAGAATTGCTCAGGCGACGGAACGATTCGCATCGAAATGAACTTTTTACCTGATGTTTATGTTCCTTGTGAAGTTTGCCAAGGTGATCGCTATAACCGGGACACACTCGAGGTCCATTTTAAGAGTAAATCAATTAGCGAAGTATTAAACATGAGTATTGAAGAGGCTTTAACATTTTTTGAAAGTATTCCGGCAATTAATCGACAACTACAAACACTTGTTGACGTGGGGTTGGGTTATGTTCGGCTGGGTCAATCAGCACCAACTCTTTCTGGGGGTGAAGCGCAAAGAGTTAAACTCGCTTCAGAGCTGCAGCGCAGAAGTACTGGTCGCACTTTATACGTGTTGGACGAGCCGACCACGGGACTACATTTTGAAGATGTTAGAAAACTATTGATCGTGCTAAATCGTTTAGTTGATTCAGGAAACACCGTGATTGTGATTGAGCACAACTTAGACGTGATCAAAACCGCTGATTGGGTAATCGACCTGGGGCCTGAGGGAGGTTTTCGTGGCGGCAAACTGCTGGTTGAAGGAACTCCAGAAGCGGTTGCTAAACATGCGGCAAGCCACACTGGGATACATTTAAAACCACTATTAAGTAAATAGTTTAAAGAGGTTTAGGCAATGGCGGATCCAACACTGTATCGACCTAAACATATTCCGACCGAGCCTGGGGTTTATCGATTCAAGACTGAACAAGATCAAGTTATCTACGTTGGTAAAGCAAAAAATTTAAAATCACGCTTAAATTCTTATTTTGGCGATTTTGCCGCGTTACCAGTTCGTACGCAAGCCATGCTAAAAACTGCAGATAAAGTCGACTGGGTAATTGTGGCAAATGAAGTTGAAGCACTGCAATTAGAATTCATGTGGATTAAAGAATTTAACCCACGCTTTAATGTTCGCTTCAGAGATGACAAAAGCTATCCATATTTAGCAATCGGATTAAAAGATGACTTTCCGCGGGCTTCAGTCGCACGTGGCTATCGCAACAAAGACACTAAGTATTTTGGGCCATATGTAAGTGCCTTTGCAATTAGAGACACGTTAGATCATTTAGTGCGGGTGTTTCCGGTGCGCACATGTCGTAACACAGTATTTCAACGCCATAAAAAATTAAAACGACCATGTTTATTGGGGGACATCGAGCGCTGTAGTGCCCCTTGCGTAGATCGAATAAATAAAGAAGATTATAAAGTTTTAACTAAGCGGTTTACTGATTTTCTTTCGGGTAAAACCAATTTCATCATGACTGACTTGAGTAAGCAAATGAAAGAAGAGAGTACTAATGAGAATTATGAACGTGCCGCAATTTTGCGTGATCGAATAAAAGCCCTAGAGTACGTCTTAGAAAAATCATCGGTGATTTATTCATCTGATACGCGAGCAGATCTCATCGCAATTGCTTTTGATGAAATGCATATTTCAAGTCAGATATTTCATATTAAGCATGGGCGAATACTAGGTGAGCGCGCCTTTGTAACTGATCGAACGCAAGAGCTATCGGCAGGTGAACACCTTTCGCAACTAATAACCCAGCTTTACGGAGACAGCGATAAAAGCGCTATTCCGCAGCAAGTATTAACAAACTTTCCAGTAAGCGATGCGGCAGCATTAACCAAGTGGCTGAGTGAAAAAGCGAAGAGCAAAGTCAGTATTACCGCACCCACCCGCGGGGATAAAAGTGACTTGTTAGCGAGCGTCAGTAAAAATGCACATTCTCAGCTTGAGCGTCACAAACTAAAAAGAGCCAGCGATCTTGATGCCAGAAGTAAAGCCATCAATGAATTAAGTGAATACCTCGATTTAGAAACGCCCGCCTTAAGAATTGAAGCAATAGATATTTCGACCTTAGGGGGCAAGGACACCATTGCGGCCGTCATTGCCTTTGAAGACGGTCTTGCAAAAAAGAACTCCTATCGTAAATTCACCATCAGCCAAGAAAATGCGCACAGCGATTTAGCCGCAATCGCTGAAACGGTTAAGCGTCGATACCGCTATTTAACTGATCAAGAGATTGATCAAAAACAAAAAGAAAAATTCGCTTACCGACCCAGCCTGTTAGTAATTGACGGCGGGCCGCAGCAATGTAAAACCGCCCGTAGCGCCTTAGACGAAATTGGCTTAGTAGATATCACGGTGATTGGGCTGGCTAAACGACTAGAAGAAGTTTGGTTTTCTGACGATCCTGACCCATTGATATTGCCTCGCAATAGCGAAGCACTCTTTTTGTTACAGCGAATACGTGACGAGGCTCACCGTTTTGCTAATAGTGCGCTACAAGTAAGAAGAAAAAAATCAATGCTAGACGCAGCCGCCAGCGAAAAACGTGCTTCCAGCTTTGACCCCGCTACCGGAGAAATTTTAGATACTTGACACGCATGGCAAAGTAGTAGTTAATGAATGCCAATCAAATTTTGCTTGTTACCGGAATGTCCGGTGCCGGAAGATCCACTGCGGCCCGTGCGCTTGAGGACATTGGTTGGTTTGTGATTGACAACCTGCCACCGCGACTTATCCCTGAGGCGATCGTAGATTCACTAAATATTTCAAGCCATGTCGCAGTTGTGGTGGACGTGCGCGGCAAAAAATTATTTGAAGACTTAGACAAGGCTCAGAAAGTCTTAAACGATAAAGCCCTTAAAGTTGATATTTTATTTTTGGATGCAAAAGATGATGTTTTAGTTAGACGATTTGAATCAAGTCGTCGTCCCCATCCCATTCAAGGCCAGGGTCGAGTCTTAGATGGCTTAAGGCAAGAGCGCTTGATTTTGGGAGCGCTTCGCTCAAACGCCACCATGGTGATTGATACCTCTGAAATGACTCAGCCAACCTTGCGCAGTGTGTTAGAAAAGTCATTCAATGTCGGAAACATAGAATTCAACATCACAGTGCTTTCTTTTGGATTTAAGCACGGGGTGCCGATTGATTCAGATTTTGTATTTGATGTTCGATTTTTACCTAATCCATTTTGGCAAGCAGAGCTAAAAGAAAAAACAGGACTTGATTTGCCGGTACAAGATTATGTTATGGCGCAAGTTGGTGCGCAAGAATATTTAACAGATATAAAAGATATCATTTTTTTAACAAAGCCTGGCTACCTGAGAGAAGGTAAGCGCTATTTGACCGTATCTATTGGATGCACCGGGGGTAAGCACCGCAGCGTTACCTTGGTTGAGCAATTAGCAAAATTACTAATTGACGAGACAAATCGGGTCAGAGTGGTTCATAGGGATATTGGTAAAGAATAAGACGTGGCTAAAAAATTGACTAATGTTTATCAAAATCTAAAAACCAATGGTGGGATATAAAAATGGCAATGACTTCAGCAGTTAAAGACGAATTAGCACGAGTTGCCTTAACAAAATCTTGCTGTCGCAAAGCAGAAGTATCTTCGCTGTTGCGATTCGCGGGCGGCTTGCATATCGTGGCAGGAAACATCGTGGTAGAAGTGGAAGTCGATGCCGGGCAAATTGCCCGAAGAATTCGCAAAGACATTGTTGAGCTTTATGGACACAGTGCAGATCTAGCAGTAATGAGTGGCGGAGGGATCCGGCGCGGTACCAGATATTTAGTGCGAGTCTCACAAGGCGGAGAGATTCTTGCAAAGCAAACAGGTTTAATAGATCAAGCAGGTAGACCAGTAAGGGGCTTGCCGCCAGTAGTAGTTGGTGGCGGATTATGCGATGCTGAATCTGCTTGGCGCGGTGCATTTTTAGCACATGGATCATTAACTGAACCCGGTCGTTCAAGCGCCTTAGAAATAACTGCACCGGGGCCAGAAGCAGCTTTAGCATTAGTTGGTGCTGCGCGCCGGTTAGGTGTTGCGGCAAAAGCTAGAGAAGTACGCGGTGTTGATCGTGTTGTGATTCGCGACGGAGATGCGATTGGGGCATTACTTACTCGCTTAGGTGCGCACAATGCCGTAATGGAATGGGAAGAGCGTCGGATGCGACGTGAAGTGCGTGCTACGGCAAAT
>CAZXCT010000001.1:0-27198 GCA_964639395.1 uncultured Bifidobacterium sp. | reverse complement strand
GCAAATCGTTTAGCAAATTTTGATGATGCAAATTTAAGAAGAAGTGCCCAAGCCGCGGTAGCAGCCGGTGCGCGTGTAGCTCGCGCTTTAGAAATATTAGGGGACGGCATTCCACTTCATTTGCGAAAAGCGGGTGAACTAAGAATGGAACATAAACAAGCCAGCCTAGAAGAGTTAGGAACTCTGAGTGATCCGCCATTGACCAAAGATGCAATTGCTGGTCGAATCCGTAGGTTGTTAGCGATGGCAGACAAGAAAGCCTCTGACTTAGGGATACCTTCAACCGAGGCCAGCCTGACGCTCGACATGTTGGAACACTAGAATTACCTTGAATTTAATCAGTGGCAATGAAGCCCTGAGTACAAGTCTTATGGAGCAACTGAGTGAGCATTCGTGTTGGAATAAATGGCTTTGGACGTATTGGACGTAATTATTTGCGAGTATTGGCTGAACGCGGCCCGGGTTCGCTAAGTGGAATTTTAAGTGAAATCATTCCATCGGGTGAAACTATTGAAGTTGTTGCGGTAAACGACTTAACCGATGTAAAAACTAGTGCGCATCTTTTAAAGTACGACTCATCTTTGGGTAGATTCCCAGGCACTGTTGGCGTTGAAGGTAATCAGGTAATAGTAAATGGCAAAGCAATCACAATTACTTCACATCGTGATCCGGCCGAAATTCCGTGGGGGGATTTTGGGGTTGATGTGGTAGTTGAATCGACCGGTATTTTTACAGATGCAGAAAAGGCCAAGGTTCACTTAAATTCAGGGCCTAAAAAAGTGTTAATTTCAGCCCCCGCAAAAAATGAAGATCTAACAATAGTTTTAGGTGTTAATCACGAGCAGTACAACAAAGAGATTCACAAAATCATTAGTAACGCATCTTGTACTACTAATTGTCTAGCACCAATGGCAAAAGTTTTGCATGATGAGTTCACAATTGAACGCGGGCTAATGACAACAATTCATGCCTACACCAATGACCAAAGCACGCTAGATTTTCCACATTCTGATTTAAGACGAGCAAGAGCCGCCGCCATTAACATGATCCCAACTACGACGGGTGCTGCTAAGGCAATTGGTTTAGTTATGCCAGATTTGAAGGGTAAACTCGATGGCTATGCGATGCGTGTACCTGTGCCAGTTGGCTCTGCTACTGATTTAACCGTCCAATTAAAAAAGACAGCTAGCAAAGAAGATATCAATGCTGCCTTAAAAAATGCGGCAGAAACTTACCTGGCGGGTGTGCTTTACTACACAGAAGATCCATTAGTTTCAAGCGATATTGTCAAAGACCCACACTCTTGCATTATTGATGGACAGATCACCAACGCAAACGCAAACTTAGTAAAAGTGCTTGGGTGGTATGACAACGAATGGGGTTATTCCAGCCGACTTGTCGACTTAACCATGTTAGTCGGCGCTAAATAATTTAAATGCCAATTAAATTATTAAAGCAAGCAAATATTAAAAATCAGCGGGTACTAATGCGCGCTGATTTTAATGTGCCAATGCAAGAAGGCAAGATAACCGATGACGGAAGAATACGTGCGGCACTTGGCACAATAAATTACCTCTTGAAAGACGGCAATAAAGTAATTTTGCTGGCACATTTTGGTCGCCCAAAGGGCGAGATTAAGCCAGAGCTTTCACTCGCCCCGGTGGCAAAGCGCTTGAGTGAATTACTAAATCAAGAAGTCAAACTAATTACAGATTTAACAGAGGACTTTTCTGGGCAAAGTGTTGTCTTACTAGAAAATACTCGTTTTGATTCACGCGAGACTAGTAAAAACGAAAGTGAGCGCAAGCAATTGGCGCAAACTTGGGCCAAATTTGGCGATGTATTCGTTAGCGATGGTTTTGGAGTGGTGCATCGCGAACAAGCCAGTGTAACTGAATTGGCAAAATTATTACCTTCATACGCGGGATTACTAATCGAAAAAGAGAACGCTAGTTTTGCGCAAGTGTTAATAGATCCAAAAAGACCCTATGCCGTGATTATGGGGGGCTCTAAAGTAAGTGACAAACTAAAAGTTATCGAGAATTTACTTCCAAAAATAGACAAACTCTTAATTGGTGGGGGAATGACTTATACTTTTTTGGCAGCGCAGGGTTTTTCAGTTGGCAAATCTTTACTAGAAGTTGACATGATTGACAATATAAAACTATTACTTAGCAAAGCCACTGAATTTGGGGTAGAAATCTTATTGCCCGCTGATGTAATAGTGGCAAACGAGATTTCACCTACCGCAAAAACTTTAATCAAAACAATTGAGGCAATCGAAGATAATGAGATGGGGCTAGATATTGGCCCAGCCACTATCAAAAATTATCAAGCGGCATTAAGTAATGCCCAAACTGTTGTTTGGAACGGCCCGATGGGGGTATTTGAGATTGAAGCTTTTGCTAACGGCACCCGTGCGATTGCCGAGTATTTGAGTGAGCATTCTGCTTACACCGTGATTGGTGGCGGGGATTCTGCTGCTGCGATTCGTAAATTCAATATTGCCGATGAAAAATTTGGCCATGTCTCGACCGGTGGTGGGGCTTCTTTAGAGTTACTAGAAGGCAAAGAGCTACCTGGGTTAAAAGTTTTGGAGAGTGCATGAGCGAGCAGAAGCGTAAGCCATTAATGGCCGCTAACTGGAAGATGAATATCACCCACCTTGAAGCTATTGCTTATTTAAACAAATTGGGCTTTACGCTTGGCGATAAAGATTATGAAGCAGCAGATGTAGTTTTGTTTCCGGCATTTGTAGCATTGCGGTCTGTGCAAACCATAGTTGATGCAGATCGTCTTCCTATTAAATTTGGTGCGCAGGATATGAGTGCACATGAAAATGGAGCGTTTACTGGCGAAATTAGTGCCAATATGCTCGTTAAATTACAGACTCATTATGTATTGCTAGGACACTCGGAACGTCGTGCTAACCACAACGAAACTGACGAATTAGTTAATACAAAAGCCAAGTTAGCAATAAAAAATAAATTGATTCCTATGATTGCAATTGGTGAGACTTTAGAGATAAGACAAGCCGGAAACGCAATCGCTCACACGGTGAGTCAGCTAAAGGCAGCACTGAAGGCAATTACCGCAGATAAAGTTAAAGAGGTAGTAATTGCTTATGAGCCGGTCTGGGCGATCGGTACTGGAGAGGTCGCACAAGCATCTGATGCCCAAGAAATGTGTAATGAAATCCGTCTCGCCTTAGCGAAATTATATTCAGATGAGATCTCACAAAAGATAAGAATTCTCTATGGGGGCTCAGTCAAACCCAGCAATATTTTAGAATTGATGCAACAGGAAGATGTGGATGGAGCCTTGGTGGGCGGGGCAAGTCTGGATCCGGATGAATTCATGAAAATCGTGCGCTTTGCCCAGCAGCACTAACCCCAACTTGAGCGTGTCGGTGGGTAAGTTTATCCTTAACCAGTCAGGATTATTGATAATCAAAAAGGACTTCACGTGCAAATAGTTCTCTATGTCTTAATAGCAATCTTGCTGATTAGTAGTTTTTTAATGACATTATTAATCCTGCTTCATAAGGGTCGCGGTGGCGGAATGTCTGACATGTTTGGTGGTGGATTTTCTAGTTCACTTGGCGGTTCTTCGTTGGCAGAGAAAAACCTCGACCGCATCACGATCGTACTTGGAATAATTTGGGCAGCATCAATAATTGCGGTTGGAATTTTAGTAACTGCTTTGTAGTTATTACCTAAGAGAGGGTTAATTATGGCTGGTGGAAGTGCAATTAGAGGTAGCCGAGTCGGCGCTGGACCAATGGGCGAGGCCGAGCGAGGGGACACTGCACCACGGATTCGAGTTTCATTTTGGTGTTCACGCGGACATGAGAGTCGTCCTTCATTCGCCGTTGAAGCCGAAATTCCAGAAGAGTGGGATTGCCCGCGCTGTGGTTGGCCGGCTGGAAAAGATGAAGTCAATCCGCCCGCTCCACCAAAAAACGAACCATACAAAACACATTTAGCCTACGTAAAAGAGCGTCGCAACGATAAAGATGGCGACACTATTTTGGCTGATGCAATAAAGGCACTTCGCGGAGAAGACTAAAGACTGGCTTTAACTTTCTTAACTATTTGTTCAGTTGTAAAGTTAAACTTTTCAAAAATTTCACTCGGCTTTGCGCTTAGTCCAAAATTATCAATTTCAAAAACATGTCCATGATCCCCGACATATTTATGCCAACCAATTCCGATACCGGCCTCAATGGCAATTCGTACCGGAATTCGCTTATCAATAACTGAAGCTTGATACTGGGGAGTCTGGTTTAAAAACCATTCCAAACAAGGCATCGAAACTACCCGCGTGTTTATATTTTGTTCGAGCAACTGCGCTTGAGCGGCTAACGCCATCGCTACTTCTGAACCAGTTGCGATCAAAATTGCCGCCGGGGTACTACTTGTTTCATTTAGTAGGTAACCACCTTTTTTAACATTGGCCAAGGCTATTTCACTCTCAACAACGGTAGGTAAATTTTGCCGCGATAAGACAATTGCGGCGGGGGCATTATTTTCGATAATTGCTAACCAAGCGGCAGCAGTTTCGTTGGCGTCCGCCGGTCGCACCACTGAAAAATTAGGAATAGCTCGCAATGACCATAATTGCTCAACTGGTTGATGGGTGGGTCCATCTTCACCCAAGCCAATTGAATCATGCGAAAAGACATAGGTACTAGCAAGGTTCATCAAAGCGGCCAATCGAATACTTGGTTTTTGATAATCGCTAAATATCAAAAAGGTGGCCCCAAAAGGCTTTAATAAACCATGTAAGGCGATACCGTTAACTATCGCGCCCATTGCATGTTCGCGAATTCCAAAGTTTAAATATCTACCATAGATGTCAGCATCAACTATTTTTGAATTCGCGCTTTGCATCGTCTTGGCATTTTTTAGTGCCACGCCATTACTTTCTGACAGGTCAGCAGAACCACCAATAATTTCAGGTAGAACTTCTGCTAAAGCATTTAATGCGGCCCCCGAAGCCTTTCGGGTGGCAACTTGCGTTCCTAGTTCCCAATTGGGGAGTGACCGGGCTAAATCTTTTGGCAACTGCTTTTTCATCAGGCGATTTAAAAGTGCAAGTCGTGTTGGATGGGACGTGCTCCATTTTTCAAAATCTGCCTGCCACTGCGCTTTTATTTCATCAGCGGTTTCACAAACACTTCGGGTGTAAGTGAGGGTTTCTGCATCAACTAAAAACGAAGACTCACTGCTAATACTCATTTGATCTTTTGTGGCTTTTGCTTCTGACTCACCTAAAGGGGCGCCATGACTTGCTGCGGTTCCGCGCGCATTCGGTGCGGGCCAGGCAATTACTGATTTCACACGAATCAAACTGGGGCCTTGCGAACTCTTAGCCTTTTCTATTGCCGTGGCAATTGCCTGGGTGTCGACACTTCCGTCAGACTTAGTATCAACAGAAAATACCTTCCAGCCATAGCTCTGATAGCGCATTTGGACGTCTTCGGTGAATGAGCGAGCAGTGTCGCCATCAATACTTATCTGATTATCATCGTAAAAAACTATAAGTTGGTCTAGTTGCAAGTGTCCAGCAAGTGAACTCGCTTCACTGCTCACGCCTTCTTGTAAGTCCCCGTCGCTGGCTATCACGTAGGTATAGCTTGAAAAAAGTCCATCTTTTTGTGAAAGTTCAGGTTGCAGTAGTCCATGCAGATAACGGTTGGCAATTGCTACACCCACTGCAGAAGAGATCCCTTGGCCCAATGGACCGGTTGTCATTTCTACACCTTTGGTGTGACCGAATTCGGGGTGTCCTGGGGTGAGACTATCTAAAGTTCTAAATTTTTTTAAATCTTCTAATTCTAATCCGTAACCAGTTAAATACAGTTGCGCGTAAAGCAGCATGCTGGCATGTCCACAAGAAAGAATTAATCGATCACGTCCGATCCAATCCGGAAACTTAGGATGATGACGCATAACTTTATTAAATAAAAGATGACTTAGTGGTGCTAATGCCATCGCGGTACCCGGATGACCATGGCCGGCTTTTTCTACGGCGTCTAATGCTAAGAGGCGAGCGGTAGCAATTGCCTTGTCATCTAAATCACACCAAGTGAGATTCACTAATTCTCTTTTCGTTAACTTTCGCGCCCAGCCTACACATCTCGTGGGTTAAGTTATGCGATATCTGGTGATTGGGCTAGCGTTAAGTTCTCTAGGTATTTATCAAAAAAAAGGAAAGTCTTGTCAGCACCTTTAGTTGCGCCTCGCCCCACGAGAGGCAAGATTTCTGCCTATCTAGCCTTAACTAAACCGCGCATAATCGAGCTGCTGTTAGTAACGACAGTCCCAACAATGTTTTTGGCATCTGGTGGATGGCCCGATTGGCGCAATGTGGTGTTTACTTTTATTGGCGGTGCGCTTGCTGCCGGGGGTGCCAACGCCTTAAACAATGTGGCTGACCGCGACATTGACAGCTTGATGCTTAGAACAGGCCATCGGCCACTTGTCACGGGTGAAGTTTCAGTTTTTGGGGCACTGACTCTAGGTGTGACCTTGTCCGTTTCTTCGGTGGTCTTTCTTACGATTTTGGTAAATCCACTAGCCGCCTTATTGGCCGCGCTTGCAATATTATTTTACGTCTTTGTCTATACCTTACTTTTAAAAAGAAGGACGTCGCAAAATATTGTTTGGGGTGGTATTGCCGGATGTTTTCCGGTTTTAATCGGATGGGCTGCGGTAACTAACTCTGTAGATTGGGCACCAATTGTGCTATTTATGATTATTTTTTGGTGGACCCCACCGCACTATTGGCCACTCTCGATGCAATATCAAGAGGATTATAAAAAATCTAAAGTTCCGATGCTGCCAACAGTAGCCAGTGAAAAAGTTGTCATGAAAAATATATTGATTTACTCATGGCTCATGGTAATCACTAGTCTTTTATTGCCATTTGTTTCAGAAGTTGGATGGATATATATCTCAATTGCAGTTTTAGCAAATGCTATCTTTTTATATCAGGCGCACGCTATGCAGTTTCGAAGCATCAATCAACTTGAGTTAAAACCAATGAAGCTGTTCAATTATTCAATTACCTATTTGGCCTTGATATTTTTTGCAGTGGGCCTCGATCCACTAATCGGGTAGGTATTAGTGCGTATTGCCTATGTGAGTGCTCAGCTAAATGCAGCAGATCCAGACCCAGATCTTGATTGGGATTTATTTGAGGCGGCTTGTTTAGATTTTGACTTTGAAGTTGAGAAAGTTTTTTGGAACGATGAAACGGTTAATTGGCGCGATTACCGATTAGCGATTCTAAGATCACCGTGGGATTACACATCGCAAAGAGATAAATTTTTGAGTTGGGCGAAATCTCTCACCGGACAAACCACCCTGCTCAATGACTTTGAGACAATACAAGCCAATACCGATAAACGTTATTTGATGGAATTAGCTAAAGCTGTGCCAATTATTGAGACTACTTTTATCTACCCAAATTCGCTCAAAAATACTGATTTAGAATCATTGTTAATAAAGCATAAAAATCTCGCAATCAAACCACATATTGGCGCGGGGGCAGTACTGGCAGCAAAAACCGATTCGCTTGCTGGGGCGCTTAATCAGATAAGTGAGATCCATAAAGCACAGCGGATCGCGATGGTGCAGCCCTATCTGACCGAGGTGGATACTGCGGGTGAAATCGCTTTGGTTATTTTAGGCGGTGAGATATCTCATGCGGTGAAAAAAGTCCCAGCGCTTACTCGTGGGGGACACGGGGATGCCCAAGAATTAGTTGAAGTCACAAAGCCGTTGAATGAATTTGTTGAGTTGATTTCAAAACATGTTGAAAATTGGCATGACTTACTTTATGCACGAATTGATGTAGTCCCTACGGCAGAAGGCCTACTCTTAATGGAACTTGAATTGACCGAGCCTACTTTATTTTTTCCGCAGTTTCCGGCGGCAGCAAATAAGCTTGCGCAACTAATAAGTCAGCGTATCTCTGGTAGCAAGTAAAGATTTAACTAAAAAAATCCAAAGCAGAACAGCCAGGGCAACATGCACGCCAACTAATGCCCAAGGTAATCCAGCAAACCACTGAGAGTAGCCAACCACCGCTTGTACTAATGAAATAATTAAAGCAATTTGTAAAAATTTAGAAAGATCTTTTGAAGGCTTAAGCACCTTGATCAAAACAAAAGCCCCAATTAGTAGTCCTATAAATAATGAGACGGTATCTGCATGCAGCCAAGCGATTGTTCTAATATCTAAAGTGAATCTGGTTGCTTCACTGTCGCCTGAATGTGGCCCCGCACCGGTCGTAATTGCCCCTAGAATTATTACAAAAAGTCCTACTAAAAAAGTTAGTTGCACCAGTAGATGACCCACTTGTGGCAAACTTGCTAGCTTGAGGGTTTTTGCAGGTTTGTCTGATTTAAAAATTAATAATTGAGATAAGGCAACTAACAAGATAGAAACTAAAAAATGTCCTAAAACAGTAAATGGGTTAAGTGCGGTTAAAACGGTTATTCCGCCCAGCACTGCTTGAAATATTGTCCCCACTAGCGGTAAGGCACCTAATATTATTAAAAAAGTATTTGAGCGGAACTTTCTAAAGATATAAACAAAAACTGCAATGGCAATCGCTGCCAAAATAAAGGTAAGAAGTCGATTTGCGAATTCGATCCATTTATGAAAGCCCTCAGCTTGCAAAGGGGTAGGGCTGAAAGAGCCCTCGATACATTGCGGCCAAGTGGGGCAACCCAAGCCAGAGCCAGTGAGTCTGACCACCGCGCCAGTGACAATGATGGCCGATTGCGCCACCAGATTTGCCAGTAAGAGTCTTCGCCCGAATTTAGTTATCACCAATCTGACACTACTAGCAGCAGAAGGGCTTGTAGATGCGGATTTGGGTGAATTAGATAACATGGTAGTTATGGAATTGATGACCGAGGCCCGAGAGCGAGTTGCCCGCACCATATTGACCGAAGGGCCGATTTCTGCGTCGGAACTTGCCACACTTTTCAAAGTAACCGATGTCGCCATGCGAAGAATGCTTGATGCTTTAGTAGTTGCGGACTTGGTGCAAACTCACGAACAAGCGCCGTTTGGCCCTGCTAAACCTAAAGGACGAGGACGTCCCGCTCGCGTTTATTCGATTACCGAAGCCGGGCGTAATTATTTTGAATCTTCATATGATCAAATTGCGAATGATGCAGTTGATTACATTCACCAAATTGCTGGCAAGGCAGCTATTAAAGAGTTTGCAATAAAAAGAAGTGAAAAACTAGCCCAAAAATTTAGCAAGTTGATTAACAAGTCTGATTCTTTAGCAAAAAAAGTTGAATCGCTAAAAGATCAACTCAGTTTAGAGGGGTACTTGGCATCCGTTCAAGAAGAAATGGGCCCCACTCAAACACTTTTACTATGCCAACATCATTGTCCAATTGGACATGTGGCAAGTGAGTACCATGAATTTTGTGATGCAGAAACCAAAATGTTTTCAGATTTATTAGGGGTAAATGTTGTAAGGCTAAGCACTATCGCCGCAGGCAGTGAAGTTTGTACATCTTTAATCAGTAAATCAAGCAGCACGACCCAGAAAGTTACTCGCTAACAAAAAAAAAGGAAAACTATGTCAATTGCCCGTCCAGAGTTAGAAGGCCTCGGAAGTTATGAATACGGCTGGCACGATCGCGACAGTGCTGGTGAGACGGCAAAGCGTGGCTTAAGTGAAGCAGTAGTTCGGGATATCAGCGCAAAAAAGAATGAGCCGGCCTGGATGCTAGCGCTACGCCTAAAAGGACTAGATCTTTTTTACAAAAAACCATTACCTAATTGGGGTGCAGATCTAACCGGTATCGATTTTGAAAATATTAAATACTTTGTTCGCTCAACTGAAAAGCAAGCAACCTCTTGGGATGAGTTGCCAGATGAAATTAAAAATACCTATGATCGTTTGGGAATACCTGAGGCTGAAAAGCAAAGATTAATTTCTGGCGTTGCTGCTCAATATGAATCTGAAGTGGTTTACCACAAGATTCGTGAGGATTTACAAGAACAAGGCGTTATATTTTTAGATACCGATACTGCCTTGCGTGAGCATGAAGATATTTTTAAAGAATATTTTGGCAGCATTATTCCGGTAGGGGATAACAAGTTTGCCTCGTTAAATACCGCAGTTTGGTCCGGCGGATCATTTGTTTATGTACCAAAAGGTGTACATGTCGATATTCCGTTGCAGGCCTATTTTCGAATCAACACCGAGAACATGGGGCAGTTCGAGCGCACCCTAATAATTGTTGATGAAGACGCCTATGTGCATTATGTAGAAGGTTGTACTGCACCAATTTATTCTTCAGATTCTTTGCACAGCGCAGTTGTTGAAATCATCGTCAAAAAAGGCGGAAGATGTCGTTACACCACAATTCAGAATTGGTCTAACAACGTCTACAACTTAGTTACCAAGCGTGCAGTTGCCCAAGAAGGTGCAACCATGGAATGGATCGATGGAAACATCGGATCAAAGGTAACTATGAAGTATCCGGCGGTTTGGTTAACTGGAGAACACGCTAAAGGTGAAACGCTTTCACTAGCATTTGCCGGTGCCGGACAACATCAAGATACCGGCTCAAAAATGGTACATGCTGCTCCAAATACTTCGTCTGCGATTATTTCAAAATCGGTAGCGCGGGCTGGTGGTAGAACTTCATACCGCGGGCTAATTCAAGTTAACGAGGGTGCTTACAATGCCAAAACCACCGTTAAGTGTGATGCGTTATTAGTTGACGATAATTCTCGCTCGGACACCTACCCTTACATTGATTGCCGTGAAGATGATGTCTCAATGGGTCACGAAGCCACCGTTTCAAAGGTGTCAGAAGATCAATTGTTTTATCTAATGCAACGCGGAATGAATGAAGATGAAGCGATGGCAATGATTGTTCGTGGATTTGTGGAACCAATTGCCAGAGAGCTTCCCATGGAATATGCAATCGAGCTTAACCGCTTGATTGAGTTACAAATGGAAGGTTCGGTTGGATGAGTTCAGGTTTAATCGAGCGCGAAATTCTGGTAAAAAATTTAGATGCGAGAGCAGATCGAATTCTTTCGCGAGTCGCCAGTGATTTCGCGATTCCGACCGGCAGAGAAGAAGAATGGCGATACGCTCCGCTCGCCCGGTTTGGTCAATTGCATACCGATGCACCAGCTAGCGCCAAAGTTGACTTCAAAGTAGCGGCGCAAAGCGGGATGAGCGCTCGGACACTCACCCGTGAAGATCAAACTACTTTCAAGTCATTAGATCGAATTGGTGCTAGAACAATTGAATTATTTGACAACGGAACTTTGCTTGAAGTTGCCAATGACGCTCAACTCGCAGACCCAATCTTCATTGATGTTGTAACTAGCGCCGGTATTAGTTTTGGGCACATCGTGATAAAGCTCGGGGTTAACTCAAAAAGTACGATAGTTATTAAACATCAAGGCACAGGAAATGCTGGGGTAACGCTAGAGGTGCACGCGCAAGCAGGGGCAAATCTAGAATTAATTTCACTTTTTGATAGCGATTCAGATGCAGTGCTAGTAAGTGAACACGAACTAAACATCGGAAGAGATGCAAATGTTAAGTCACTTGCGGTACAACTTGGCGGGGCGATTATACGCCACACTCCACGAGCAAATTTCACACAAGATCACGCAAGTGTAGAAATCTTCGGGGGATTTTTGGCTACTGGTGGTCAGTACATCGAAAACCGAGTATTAGTTGATCATAGCCAACCAAACTGTGTAAGTAACGTTTTGTTTAGAGGCGGCGCTCACGGCAAAGGTTCACATACTGTGTGGGTCGGAGATGTTTTGATTCGCGAGAACGCCATTGGTACAGACACCTATGAAATGAACCGTAATCTTTTGCTGGATGAAGGAGCGCGAGCAGATTCCGTTCCCAATTTAGAAATTGAAACCGGAGATATTGTTAGGGCAGGGCATGCCAGCGTTACTGGTCGGTTAGATGATGACCAATTGTTTTATATCCAAAGTCGTGGCATCGATGCCGCAACTGCGAGAAGACTTGTAATCGAAGGTTTTTTTGCAGATATGTTTAGTCAATTCAAGCATCCAAAAGTGGTTGAGTTATTAAATGCGAAACTCGAGGCAACTATTTCGCTGGCTCTTAAGGATCGCTGATGAGTTGGACAGAAGTTGCTAAGCTTTCAAGTTTGGCTATCAACACAGCACAAAAAGTTGAAGTAAATGGTGAAGTGATCTGCTTGGTTAGAAACCAAAAAGGTGTATTTGCTGTTGCAGATGCTTGCACCCACGGCGCAGCATCTTTAGCAGAAGGATCAGTATCTGATGAGGGTATTGAATGCTGGCTGCACGGAGCGATATTTGATGTAGAAACCGGTGTTGCCAAAACGCCGCCTGCTTCTGTCGCTGTTGAAGTTTTTGAAGTAAAAGTTGAAGGCGACGGCGATAATGCTGTGGTCTCGGTATCAGTCTGAAAGGTAAATGATGAGCGAGTTAGTAATTAAGGGTCTTAAAGTTTCAGTAGAAGCAGAAGACACAAGAAAAGAAATTTTGCGCGGAGTTGATCTCACGATTAATTCTGGTGAAGTTCACGCAATTATGGGCCCTAACGGCTCTGGTAAGTCAACATTGGCTTATGCAGTGGCTGGTCATCCTAAGTACGAAATAGAAGCAGGATCGATCACATTAGACGGCCAAGACGTATTAGAAATGAGCGTTGATGAACGGGCACGGGCCGGTTTATTTTTAGCAATGCAATACCCAGTAGAAATACCTGGGGTTTCGGTAAGCAATTTTTTACGAACTTCAGTTACCGCAATCAGAGGCGAAGCGCCAAAATTGCGTGAATGGTTGAAAGAAATGAATAGCGCGATGAGCGAGATCGGAATGGATCCGCAATTTTCAGAAAGAAATGTTAATGAAGGTTTTTCAGGCGGCGAAAAGAAGCGACATGAAATTTTGCAGCTAGAACTATTAAAACCAAAAATTGCCATTTTAGATGAAACTGATTCAGGGCTCGATGTGGATGCGCTAAGAATTGTTTCTGAAGGAATCAATCGAACAGTCGAAAAAAACAATACGGGCGTTTTACTAATAACCCACTACACCCGCATCTTGCGTTATGTAAAACCAGATAAGGTGAGTGTTTTTGTTGACGGTCGCGTGGTCGAAACTGGCGGACAGCAATTAGCTGAAGAGCTAGAGGCCAACGGATATGTGAAATTTACCAAGGCCGCTGCCGCGGTATGACTTTGAAATTAAGAAATGTCACGCTGGATGTACAAAACATTCGGCGTGACTTTCCTATTTTAGCCAGAAGCGTAAGAGGTGGTAAGCCCTTAATTTATCTAGACAGCGCTGCCACAAGTCAAAAACCTGAGGTGGTTTTAGCGGCTGAGCTTAATTTCTATCGAGAAGTAAATTCAGGTGTTCATCGCGGTGCGCATTACCTATCTGAATTGGCGACTGAGCAATATGAAAATTCACGTCAAAAAATCGCAAAATTTGTTAACGCCAAAGCAGCAGAGCTGGTTATCACTAAAAATGCGACCGAATCTTTAAATTTACTCGCCTATGCTTTTAGTAATCAAAATAGTCCTTTACTTTTAACTGCTAAAGATGAAATTTTAGTGACTGAAATGGAGCACCATGCAAATTTGGTGCCTTGGCAGCAAGTTGCTGAAAAAACTGGCGCCACTTTAAGATGGATACCAATCGCTGAAGATGGTCAGCTAGATCTTTCTAATATTGATTCTTTAATTAATAATAAGACTAAAGTAGTTTCTTTTACTCATATGAGTAATGTGCTTGGGACAATTACTGAAGTTGATTTAATAACCAAAAAAGCCAAAGCAGTTGGGGCAAAAGTTTTTTTAGATGCCTGTCAGTCTGTTCCGCACCTTCCGGTTGACTTCGCTGCCTTAGGGGTAGATGCAATGGTTTTTAGTGCTCACAAAATGCTGGGCCCACTTGGGATTGGGATGTTAGTTGCCAAAGAAGAGCTACTTGAACAAATGCCAGTTTTTATAACTGGTGGATCAATGATTGAAACAGTTTCAATGGAGCGTTCAACCTTTGCAAGTGCGCCCAAAAAATTTGAAGCCGGAACACCAAATGCGGCAGGGATAGTAGCCACCGCCAGCGCAGTTGATTATTTAGAAAATATTGGAATGCAAGCAGTATCTGAACATGAGCAAGAATTAACGTCTTACCTTTTAGCCGGGCTCGCTAGCGTAAAAGGGGTAAATGTATTCGGCGCTAATTTGCCAAATCGGGGCAGCGCAGTTTCATTTGAAGTAGTTGGGGTGCACCCGCATGATGTGGGTCAAGTACTTGACGATGATGGCATCGCAATCAGAGTCGGTCATCATTGCGCCTGGCCCTTAATGAAAAAACTCAAAGTAAACGCGACAAGCCGCGTCAGTACCTATCTCTACAACGACAAAACTGAAATTGACTCATTTTTACTTTCACTAGAGCGCGTAAGAAGTTTCTTTGGAGTAGCGCAGTGAAGTTAGAAAGTCTGTATCAAGAATTAATTTTGGATCATTATCGCAATCCACGCGGCAAAGGATTGCGAGGTAATTTCACAGGTGAATCGCATCAAGTCAATCCAACTTGTGGGGATGAGATCACTTTAAGGGCGCAACTATCCGCCGCAAATGGGGTAATAGCTGACATCTCTTATGAGTCCACCGGTTGTTCAATAAGTCAGGCTTCGGCAAGTGTTCTTTTTGAACAAGTAAAGGGTGTTGACTTAGCAAGATTTGAATTGATCTTTGATGAATTTTATAACATGATGCAAAGTCAAGGACGATACGAACCCAATGAAGATTTAATTGGGGATGGAATCGCATTCATAGGTGTTGCCCAATATCCAGCAAGAGTAAAGTGTGCCCTACTGGCATGGATGGCGGCAAAAGACGCAATCGGAAAGGTGGCGTAATGAGCGCAACTGAAACAAGCTCAAAACATGAAGACGTAATGGAAGCATTACACGATGTAGTTGATCCTGAACTTGGTATCAATGTGGTTGATCTTGGTTTGATTTATGGCGTAACGATCGATGGCGAAGATGTTGCAACAATTGACATGACTTTGACATCTGCCGCTTGTCCGCTGACAGATGTAATCGAAGACCAAACTCGCTCGGCTCTCAACGGACTAGTCAATGACTTTAAAATCAATTGGGTATGGTTACCGCCGTGGGGCCCAGACAAAATAACTGACGAAGGTCGTCAGATGTTGCGGGCGTTAGGTTTTAACCTCTAAGGATTTTTTTGAGTCAAATGCAACCGTGGGAGATGTATCGATCTCTCACTCGCGACCCTGACGTATTAAAGCAAAAACTTGGGCGGGTTACCGGTAGACGTATTTTGCAATACGCAAAGCCCTTTACCAAAGATATTTATTTTTTGGTAATGCTAGTAACGGTAGATGCATTTTTAGTGGTCGCGCAGCCACTTCTTTTTAAAAGAATTATTGATGAAGGTATCTTAAAATCAAATCCCTCAATAGTAATAATTAGTGCGGCATTAGTTGCAGTGCTAGCAATATTTTCTGGATTAGTAAGCATTGTTGAACGCTGGTTCTCATCTCGAATTGGTGAAGGCTTAATTTTTAATCTGCGCAGTGAAGTATTTGATAAAGTGCAAAGGCAACCAATTGCTTTTTTCACAAAATCTCAAACGGGCTCATTGATATCTCGACTAAATAATGATGTGATTGGCGCCCAGCAAGCATTTACCTCAACACTAAGCGGCTTAGTTTCAAACATCATTGCCTTGATTGTGGTATTAGTAACCATGATTACCTTGTCATGGCAAATTACCTTTGCCTCTTTAGTTTTGCTTCCATTATTTTTAATACCAGCGAGATTACTCGGCAGAAAACTTCAGGCGTTGGCTCGAAATCAAATGGACTTAAATGCACAGATGAATCAACAAATGAGTGAGAGATTCAATGTCTCAGGTGCGCTATTAATTAAACTCTTCGGAAACTATCAAAATGAAACACAAGTTTTTACAAATAGGGCGATCGGCGTTAGAGATATCGGTATCAAAATAGCCATGACCAACCGAATATTTTTTATCGCCTTGACTTTAGTCGCGACGGTAGCGACGGCATTTGTCTACGGATTTGGAGGTGTTTTAACGATTGATGGCACGATAACGCTAGGTACCCTCTTAGCGCTAACTGCTTTACTCTCACGTCTCTATGGGCCGCTCACAGCCCTATCAAATATAAGAGTTGACATCATGACGGCGCTAGTTTCATTTGATCGAGTATTTGAAATTTTAGATTTAAAAAATTCAATAAGCGATCCAAAAAATCCTCAATCACTTCCGGCTGGGGGGCTGGCGATAAGTTTAAAAAATGTTTCACTTAACTACAGTCAAAGCCAATCCTTCTTACCAACTTTAACAACTAAAGAAGATTTAAATGTGGTGGAAGACTCAACTTCATTATCAGCGGTAGAGCTAGAGATTCTCGCTGGAACTACCGTCGCGATTGTTGGCCCCAGTGGAGCCGGTAAAACCAGTCTCACTGCTTTAATTTCGCGACTTTATGACGCTACTAGCGGTGAAGTATTGGTTGGTGGCGTGAATGTAAAGGATCTTTCTTTGCAAGACTTAAGGTCTGAGATAGGAGTGGTTTCGCAAGATCCGCACCTTTTTCACGACACTATAGAAAACAATTTACGTTTAGTAAAACCAAATGCGAGTGAGCAAGAAATTATGCAGGCAATAAGTTCAGCGCAACTTAGCGATTTTGTAAATTCACTTCCTGCCGGCATCGCAACAGTGGTAGGGGACAGAGGTCACCGACTTAGTGGCGGCGAAAAGCAACGCTTAGCGATCGCAAGAGTGTTTCTAAAATCGCCGAGGATTGTGATTTTGGACGAAGCCACGGCACATTTAGATGCAGAGAACGAAGCGCAAGTTCAAAAAGCATTAAATTTAGCTTTGGCGAATAAGACTGCAATTGTTGTGGCCCATCGACTGTCAACTGTGCTGCAAGCAGACAAAATAGTTGTGCTCAATCAAGGCAAAATCATTGAATCAGGTACTCATCAGGAGTTAATGAGTCATGAGGGTTTATATCGCGAGTTGTTTGAAACTCAACTTATTTGATTGCTGGTAGCGAGTTTTTCAATTAACTCTTTTCGCAAGATGCTAGCCCAACCAATTATTATCATAACTGCAAAGGCATACCATTGCAGTGAGTAAGCAAGATGAGGTCCGTAACTCAAGACCGGCGGTGCTATCGCTTTTAAATTAGCGTCAGTATCGATTTGATGAATAAAAAAATTATAATCCGAATCAGAAAGATTAAATTGAGTTTTATTTACAGCACTAACTTGCGCAAGTGGGATGTCTGGGGCTTTAGGTGATTCACTCGCTAATGGCTGTAGGTAACCGCGGATTTTGAGATTGGAATCATTAATCGCTAAAACTTCAGGAGTCTCGTTTGCGCCAGCCGTCACCGGAGTGAATCCACGATTTACTAAAATTTTTCGGCCATCTTCAGTGATAAATTTTGCTACCACCCAAAAACCCAATTTACCTTCAAAGTATTGACGACGAACTAGCAGTTGCGATTCTGGATCAAAGCTTCCTGTGAGATAAACCTTTTGCCAGGGGAGTGTGGATGAGTCGGTTGAAGTAAGGTCAACCTCTTGTTTTGCTAGTGCCTGGTTAATCGTTTGATTGAATTCGATCCGCATTTCATGGCGCTGGTATTGCCAGATGCCTAATCGGATAGATGTTAGAAAAGCTAAAGTTATTAAGAGTGTAAAGATAATCCATTTTTTATTGGAAAGCAGTAATCCAACAGATTTAAGGCTGAAAGGGCTTAGTGGGATTAATGGATTTGACATTTGCGTTTGAGTCTAGATTAACACCAGCAATAGGTTGGTAGGTTCTCTCGCGACCAGCATTAGCAACCACTACCGCGATGTACGGTAAGAAAATTGCACCGATAATAAAGGCGTAGCGAATGTTTCCGGTGGTCAAAACTGCGGCAATGAAACAGATGGTTCTTAGGCTCATCGAGAACAGATAGCGGCGAGCACGCCCCTTTTGATCCTGTAAAAAACTAGTCTGGGCGTTGGTAATGCGATATACCGGTGGTTGACTCAACTGTCATCCCTTCAGTGACTTAAATAGAGCATAAAGGCTTTTTGAAATCTCAGCCACAGCAAGTTTCAAACCAGCTATTGGGTAAGTTCAAGGGCGTGAGTCAGCCCAAGGTCGCTTTAATTACTGGTGCCAATAAAGGTATTGGTTTGGCTATTGCCGAAGAATTTATTGCCCAACAGTGGCAAGTGATTGGGACATTCCGTAGCGGCCCCGCCGCGGCAGCCTTCGACCAAGTTGAGTGTGATGTAACCGATTCGACATCGATTGATAATGCCATAAAATATGTTGAAGACAAGTATGGTCGAATTGACGCACTAGTTGTCAACGCTGGGTGGAATAGAGATTCACTTTTAATGCGTTTAGCAGATGAAGATTTAGTACAAATAGTAAACACGAATTTGCTTGGCGCTATCAGATTTGCTAAGGGTGTAAGCAGATTGATGATGAAGCAAAGATCCGGCAGCATAATTTTTATCGGCTCAGTGGTAGCAATGCTTGGTTCAATAGGGCAAACCGCCTACGCCAGTACGAAGGCAGGATTAATCGGTGCTGCTCGTTCAATGGCTCGTGAGTTAGGACAGCGTTCAATTAGAGTAAACGTAATTGCCCCTGGCTATGTCAACACTGACATGACAAAAGATTTACCAGAAGAACATAAAGCTGCGATTAGTGCAGTAACGCCACTGGGACGCACGGCAGAGCCATTTGAAATTGCAAAGACTGTAGCTTTCATCTCTTCAGATGCAGCAAGTTTTATTACTGGTGCCGTCATTCCGATTGATGGCGGTCTAGGTATGGGACACTAGGGGACTTATGGGAATTATGGATGGTAAGTGTGTTCTAGTAACAGGTGTTCTAACGAATCACTCAATTGCATTTTCGGTGGCCGAATTAATTCAAAACAATGGTGGCACTGTAATTCTTTCGTCTTTCGGTCGGGCGATGTCATTAACTGAAAGAGCAAATAAAAAACTTCCTACCGAAGCTCCAATCGTAGAATTGGATGTCACTAATGCCGATCATCTTTCAAATTTAAAATCAGAGCTCGCAAAACATACTAAAGAAATAAACGGATTAGTACACGCAATTGGATTTGCACCGCAGTCAGCCTTAGGTGGTAATTTTCTAAATACGACATGGGATGATGTTGCAGTTGCCTTGCATACCAGCGCTTTTTCTTATAAGTCATTAACTATGGCTTGCTTAGACTTAATGCCAAAAGGCTCGAGTGTTGTTGGTTTAGATTTTGACGCTACGGTGGCGTGGCCACAATACGATTGGATGGGTGTAGCCAAATCTGCACTCGAATCAACTTCGCGTTATTTAGCAAGAGACCTTGGCCCTAAAGGAATACGCGTTAATTTGGTTGCAGCTGGTCCACTCAATACGGTGGCAGCAAAACATATTCCAGGATTTGAAAAGTTTGAAGCCGCTTGGTCTGAACGCGCACCACTTGCTTGGTCTATTTCTGATCCAGAGCCGGCAGCAAAAGCTGTGGTGGCACTACTTAGCGATTGGTTTGTCGCAACCACTGCTGAAATAATCCATGTAGATGGCGGCTATCACGCTATGGGTTACTAAGACCTAACGCATCAATTACCGCTAGTAACGAATCATCATTAATAACTAAATCTGCCACACTAGCCAAAGCAGGTTTTGCATTGAAGGCAATCCCTATTTGCGCGGCTTGGATCATCGGTATGTCGTTCGCGCCATCACCTATAGCAATAGTGTGCTCTTTTGAAATATTGTAAAAATCTGCCATTTCACCCAACGCCGCTTTTTTACCTTGCGAATCAATGATTTTACCGACGAGATTTCCGGTGAGGGTTGTTCCTGCTACTTCTAGGGTATTTGCTACAAAGTTGTCGATTTTTAGAATTTCGGCAACATCAGAAACTATCTCACTAAAACCGCCGCTCACCACACAAGTCTTAAACCCTAAATCTTTAAATATCGCAAGCATTTCTCTTGCACCTTTAGTGAGGCGTATTTGTTGCTTCATTTGTTCTAAAATATTTATATCGGCACCCGCTAACAGCCCAACTCGTTTGCGTAAACTTTGCGCAAAATCAAGTTCACCACGCATCGCTGACTCAGTGATCGCTCTAACCGCAGCGCCGACCCCACACGCTTGTGCCAGGTCGTCAATTACCTCATTCTCGATCAGCGTGGAATCCATGTCCATCATTACCAAATAAGGAGTAGCGGGTTCAAGCACAATCATCGAGATCCTTTTTCTGGCTTGTTCCAATGATAATTGCAAGCATCAGTTAAAAACTTGCGACTTTTTGTGATTAATTCCTCAAGTTGATTTTGCAACATTGAATTTTTAGTGGAAGAGATCGGAAGGTTTTGATTTGCCATGGCTATTTGCCCAATCGCCATAGTGCGCGTGAGCCTGCCTAACAGGTGAGTCAATCTCGCTGGCTGCGCTTGCGGAAACTCCAAAACAGTGAAGCTGTGCTCAAGTGAGATCATCCACTCTCTCACCGCTGGGTCTGTTGCAACAAGATCTAATGCTTCTAGCGAAGTACTCACCGAATGCAGAAACTCGGCTAAAAGTCGATCTAGTTCTTGCCAAGAATTGACGGGGGATTTACTGGATTTAGTAATCAAGTTCACTTGATATTTATTTAGGTCGGGTACCAGTGCATAATTCTTCGCGCCGCTTAAAGTTATTGCCTGTCCAAAAAGCAACGCTTGGTCTAAGTATGCGCCGGTATCAATAATTCCACCTAAATCGCCACTTACTGGCTGGTGGAATCTAGCCAACTCAATTTGTTCATCTTTTAGAAAGCTCAAGAACTCAAGTACATTTAATTCGATTGCACCAATTTCAATAGTTGATAATTTCAATGCCAGTGCATCATGGACCCGTTCGAGCGATTCCGTTTTAGTCAGAAACGCATTTAGCCAAATTGTTAAATAGCCACAGGTCGGAAACTCACTTATTGGCCCGGCGCTAGCACTCATTGTGTCTATTGTTGATTAGGATTAGTTTTGTATGAACAGCGGCTCTGTAATCAATTTCAAAAGCGTGAATTTAACGCGCGGTGAGAATCAAATTCTAAAAAATATAAGTTTTCAACTAGATTTCAACCAGCATCTAGTTATCGTAGGCCCGAATGGCGCAGGTAAATCTTCTTTGGTGGATATTGCCGCCGGGTATCAGTTCCCCTCGCAAGGTGAAGTTGAAATATTAGGCAAAACCATGGGAAAGACTGATTTAGCTGAACTAAAACTAAGCATTGGGTATGTGGGCCCACGCATTGATTTGATGATGAATAGCGATGAAAAAGTTTTTGACGCTGTGATCAGTGCAGCATATGGAATCGTCGGAAGATGGAATGAGTCTTATTCGCCCTACGATCAAAACCGCGCTGCTAAGGTACTTTCTCAACTCGGGATGCAAAACTTTAGTGATAGACATTTCGGCACGCTTTCGGCTGGCGAAAAAAAGAAAGTTGAAATTGCAAGAGCCTTAATGAATGACCCAGAGCTTTTAATTCTTGATGAGCCCGCTGCTTCGTTAGATTTGACTTCGCGTGAAGATCTTTTGGCAAAACTCAATGGCTTAATTAGTAGTGGCTTTAGCCCGAGCATCTTAATGGTGACCCACCATCTGGAAGAGATTCCAACAAACTTCACTCACGCAATGCTGCTTAATGATGGAAGCGTATTTATGGCTGGAAGAATTGATGATGTGCTAACTGAAGATAACTTATCTGAAGTTTTTCAAAATAAAATTACTCTCATCAAAACAGAAGGCCGTAGATTTGCCTATCAAAAAAACTAACTCATCCGTTTCACGGATTCTGCTACCGGATCAACTGGGCCCACACTTTGTTGACGATCCCGCGCAAAAGCTACTGTTAGTTGTTCCATTCGATATGACTTTTGGTAGACAATTACATATTCAAAAAGCAGTTTGGTGGATGAGCGCAATTTTACGCCGCCTCGCCACCTCACAAAATGAAATCGAATTAATTGAATGCGAAAATCTTACGGATTGGGCAGAGAGATTTACCGACGTTGCCGAAGTGATAGGCCCTACTAGTTATCAAGCACGAAAAGCATTCACTGATAAAAACAAATTTCTTCGATTGCCAAGCCGAGGTTTTGTAACATCTGAAGCAGACTTTCAACAATGGATAATTCAAAGAGCTGGTAAAAGACTAAAACTAGAGGATTTTTACCGGGCTGCTCGAATTAAGCATAAAGTTTTATTAGATAGAAATGATAATCCACTAGGTGGTAGTTGGAACTACGATGCTGAAAATAGATTACCTCCGCCCCGAAATAAATCAACGCTTGAACTAGCCAAAAGTTACCAACCACAATGGGATGAAATCGATGAAAAGGCTTATTCGATAATTCAGAGTTATCAGGCAAAAGGTATCAAGTACCTTGGGCAATTTTCGAAGCATCGTTACTTTGCACAAAGTTATCAGGAATCAATAAATGCCCTAGATAATTTTTTAGACACGCGGATAAAAGATTTTGGGCCGTACGAAGATGCCTCACTTACTGCTGATTGGCAGATGGCTCATTCATTACTAAGTGCGCCATTGAATATCGGATTAATTGACCCAAAAATTTTAATTGAAAAAGCAAGTCTGTCCTTAAAAAAAGGTGCTCCATTAAATAGCGTCGAAGGTTTTATTCGTCAGATTATGGGCTGGCGAGATTTCATTTGGCATCTATATTGGCACTTCGGAGAAGACTATATTTTGTCTAGCAATGAACTTTCTGCTAATAAAGACATCCCAGATTGGATGAGTCAACTCAATTCTGATGAGCCCAAAGCGCAATGCCTTAAACAAATTACTTCAGACCTATCCGAAAGGGCCTGGTTACATCACATTCAAAGATTAATGATTCTTGGCAATTGGACGATGCAGCAAGGCGTAAACCCACAGCAACTTGTTGATTGGTTTGATCGAATGTTTATTGACGGTCACCAGTGGGTAATGGCAGCCAACGTTATCGGAATGAGTCAATATGCCGATGGCGGTCGAATGTCCACAAAACCATATGCAGCCGGTGGTGCTTATATAAATAAAATGACCGATTTTTGCAAAAGCTGCGTTTTTAAACCCGAAGTGAGAGTGGGCCCTACCGCTTGTCCTTTCACTGCGGGCTATTGGAAATTCATAAATCAACATCAAGCACGTTTTGTAAAAAATCCTAGAATGTCGCGCGCGGTGTACGGGTTAAATCGATTGAGCGATCGAGATCAATTAATGGCAGAAAACAGCAATCAATCCTAAGATATACCCATGGGTGTTATGCATGAAGAAAACGATGACGGGGCTTGGCTCTCTGACTCAGAACTAGAATTCGTTAGATCTCGATTACCAATTATGTATGTTGATGCCGTACCGGTTCGAGTCGATGAAAAGGGATTAGTAACCAATTTTGGATTATTGCTCAGAGCTATGCCAAATGGTTCTATTAGTCGTGCGATGGTTTCAGGACGCGTTCACCATAAAGAACGAATTCGCGATGCTTTATTGCGTCACATTGCTAAAGACTTAGGCCGCAACGCTAAACCGCAATTACCAACTAATCCGGCTCCATTTACCGTAGTTGAATATTTTCCGTCGCCTGAAGTAAGTGGTTTTTTTGATCCGCGGCAACATGCAGTTAGTTTGGCTTTCATCGTTCCGGTTGAAGGGGATTGCACACCAAGTCAGAGTGTGCTGGATTTCACATGGGTCAGCATAGAAGATGCACTGAATCCTCAACTGCAACTAGAAATGAGTGGGGGCCAAGATAAATTGTTGCGCCAAGCGCTAGCTCATCTAAACTTGCTACCATGATTATTTCTAAACCGCTCAAGTGGCTACTAACGCTTGGCGGAGCGGTTGGATTATGGGCTAGTGCAATTTTAACAATTGATAAAATAAAAATATTACAAGACGATAACTATATTTCTAATTGTGATATTAATACGATTTTTTCTTGTGGTGAAATAGTCAATACCGCACAGGCATCAGTTTTTGGGTTTCCAAATAGCCTAATAGGGATTGCAACTTTTAGTGTGTTGATTACGCTCGGGATTCTCTCACTTAGAAGTGTTGAATTACCAAAATGGGTGCTGCTAGGTGTAGTTAGTGGATCAGGTGTGGCAACTGTATTTGTTTCATGGTTGGCGTATCAGAGTATTTTTGTGATTGGGGCTTTGTGTGCCTATTGCATCGTGGCGTGGGGGATGACGCTTCCAATATTTTCGCTGGCGAGTAGAGACCTGTTGCGGCAAAGCAAAAACAAAACATTGAATTCTTTATCAAGTTTGATGGGATTTTTCTTATTAGGTTGGGCGTTAGTAGTACTAGCTCTTATATACATTTTTTTAATAGCTTAATTATTCAGGGTAAATCTCTCTGAATTTATGTAAGGCAGTATCAGTACCGATAATAATTAGTCGATCAGGTTTCTCTAAGACAGTTTTTAGATCAGGTGCCGGAACGGTGACCCCATCTTTGATAATTGCAACGGGATTCACTCCAACCTCATTATGTAAATTTGCAAAACCCAAAGTTTTTCCGAGTAAAGCCGGTGGGATTTTTACTCTAATTACCGTGAGGCCATCTGCTAACAACACGGTGTCGTTTGCATGTCCTTGGTTCCAAATCGCGGTAGCACCGGTTGCGGCGTAAGAAAGTACCGCATCCGCCCCAGCTTTGTATAGGTTAGTTACATTTCGATCAAGTCTGGCACGAGAAATTATTTGTGCTTCAGGGCGTAACTTTCTAGCGTAGATCGTTAGGTAAACATTTACATCATCATCATGAGTCGTGACCACGATGCTGCTTGCTTGTTGAATACCTGCGGCTTGCAGTACTTTCAGCTCTGCGGCATTTCCTTGAATGTATCGCGCGGGGTCTCTTACGCGACCTGATTGTTGTTCGACAATTTTGTAGTCAATTCCCATCTCGGATAAAGATTTACCAACTTGTCGTCCAACGCGGCCTCCACCAATTATGAGCACAAAACCATTATTGGGATTTTTTTCAGTAAACACCTCGTCATAAACTTGAAGCTGTTCTTTTGTACCAGCCAAAATTAAAATAGAGTTTGCATCCAGTTTGCTATTATCAGAGGCATTAATAAATTCTCCGCGATTAAATATTCCAATTACGTTGATACCAGTCTTTGTTCTTATCCCAGTTTCTTTGATTGTTTTATTAACTAGGCTGGTATTACCAATTCCAACCTCTGCGATAGTAAGATTTTTGAATTCACCCATAATTTGACACTTCGCATCGATACCGACAATTCTTTGCGCCATCATTTTACCTAGCAACACCCCGAGCTCGATGACTTCATTAGCACCGGCAAATTCCAAAATATCTACCGAAGCGTTGTGTGAGGCTAAAGTAACGATCGGAATAGTTTGCGAAACTTCACGCACTGTAAAAATGATGTTCGTGTTGGCAATGTCATTTTTGGTTGCGGCAAATAGCGAGGCTTGTGGCACTCGTGCTGCAAGATAGGTTTTTGGATCGTCCAACTCACCAACTACCACCTTGTAACCTGCATCATGAAGCCTTAAGGCCTCTTCAAGTTCACCCACGATCAAGATGTAATCAAGCCCTGTTTCTTCCACGCGGCGGATTAGGGCATCTTCAATTGAACCGGTATTAATTAAAACTAGGTGATTTTTTATCTTGCTGCTTATTTCTCTTGGGGCGCGCGCAATTCTTCTACGCTCAACTACAGGTATAACAATGTATTGAATTAAAACGTATGGCAACAGCACCAACAAAAACGCTATTCCAGAAATAATTACCACGATCGAGAAGAATCTTCCGATGTCTGAATTAAAAGTGATATCTCCGTAGCCGAGTGTGCTCATGGTAACTACTGCCCAATAGAAACTTGACCACCAAGAATGGGTTTGACCCTCACGAGCCATCAAAAATTGAAAGATTACTGAAAAAACACCAACTACACTGATAAATACTGTCAACAGAAAAAATAAGGCACGATATTTAACAGGTTCTTGTTTCTTTTCACTCCGAAGAAAACGACCCGGATCTTTGCGTCTAAGGTCAGTCAAAACTCTCCAATTTTTATACTATATAAATAATTCTAGTAAATTATTAACGCTAGTTGAGTTAGACTAGTGAAAACCGCTCGATAAACAGGGTAAATCTGCCTTAAGTTTTGGCGTGTCCGAGAGGGGACTTGAACCCCTACGCCCTTGCGGGCACTAGCCCCTCAAGCTAGCACGTCTACCAATTTCGCCACTCGGACCCAAAATCAAACTGTACTAACGAGTCTCTACTAGTGCGTCACATGGCTAGTGGGCAAGATGGAGCCATGGAATTTTCAATAACCCCACAAGATGAAGATCTCGTAACCAAAATGTGTCAAGAGTTGATCGCGATTGATTCAAGAAATTGGGGATTGGGCGAGGCAACTGGCGAGAATGCGATTGCAAATTATGTTCTCGATTATTTAAAAGGTTTAGGCCTTAATCCAACATTGATTGGCCCTGACGCAAAGCGGTCTTCTGTTATTTGTGAGATCAAGGGCACTGACCCTAAAGCAGAAAAAATTATTATTCATGCACATTTAGATGTTGTCCCGTTTGATGATGACGAGTGGTTAGTGCCTGGGCTTAGCGGTGAAATTATTGACAATTGTATCTATGGCCGTGGCGCGGTTGATATGAAAAACGGAATTGCCATGATCTTATCGGCGCTGAGCGTACTACTTAGAAATTCTTGGAAGCCAAAAGCAGACATAAAACTTGCCTTCTTTGCAGATGAAGAAGCGGGTGGAATTTTGGGTTCGCACTGGGTTGTTGATAACCATCAAGATTTTTTTGAAGGTGCTAAGTATGCGGTCGGCGAGGTTGGTGGTTTTAGTACCTCTTTAGCTGACGGAGTGCGAATGTATTTAATCGAAACCGCCCAAAAGGGAATTGCCTGGATGAATCTAAAAGCCACAGGCACTGCTGGACATGGAAGCATGATAAATGACGAGAATGCAGTTGTAAAAATTTCTCAAGCGCTAGAGCGAATTAATAATCACGA